>JBEBXF010000025.1:0-17545 GCA_040391725.1 Eoetvoesiella caeni
GGTGCCCCGCGACTCCAACATCAACACCCTGGCGGATCTCAAGGGCAAGAAAATCCTGTGCTTCACCGCAAGTCCCTGGGCGCCGTTCATCGACAGTTTTCTGGCAAAAGCCGGCCTGGATCGCAAGTCCGTCAATATCACCATGGTTGCGCCATCCGCCATGGCCAGCCTCTATAGCGCCAAGGATGCCGACGGCTTCATGTCGGTGGCCCCCCACCAGATCCCGCTACTGGAGAAAACACGGCCATCCAAAGCTATCCGCATGGCTGACTATGGCCTCCACTTCCCAAGCTACGGGCTGATTGCCACGGAAGAAACCTTGAAAAACCGCAGCGACATGCTGAGAAAATTCAATAAAGTCCAGATCGAGACCTGGGAGTACATCTGGAACGGTCATGAAGACGAAGCGGTTCAGGCCCTGATCAAGCAACGCCCAGGAATGAATCTTGATCCTGTATCGCTTAAAGGCCAGCTCGACATGAACCGCCCTTTGTTTTTTACAGAGGCTACCAAGGGCAAGCGTATTGGCTGGCAATCGGAAGCTGATTGGAAGGCAACGCTAAAGTCCATGCGGGAAGCCGGCATGGACACCAGCAAGATCAAGCTTGAAGACTTGTACACCAACGCGCTCATGCCAGCAGAAAAAGCAGGTGGCTGATGATGGACAGCTACCTGAACATATCGGAGTTTACGAAAGTCTACTCTTCCCCGCGCGGCGACGTGCATGCGCTGGAGCGTGTCGACCTCGATATCGACGAAGGCCAGTTCGTCAGTATTCTGGGGCCCAGCGGCTGCGGCAAAAGCACTCTGCTCAAATGCGTTGCCGGGCTGGAGTCCGGCACGAGGGGGCAAATCCGCTTTGACGGCGAAGTGCTCGACGGCCCCCCTCAGGGGCTGGGCATGGTGTTCCAGCGCGACCTGCTGGTCGACTGGAGAACCATCCTGGAAAACGTGATGATCACCGCCGAATTCATGGAGCTGGATCAAAAAAGCGCCAGGAAGGAGGCTATGCGTCTGCTGGAGCTGTTTGGCCTTGCCGGCTTCGAACACCATCGACCCTGGGAGTTGTCGGGCGGCATGCGCCAGCGCGCCGCAATCTGCCGCGCGCTGGTGGGCAATCCACGGCTGCTCCTGATGGATGAGCCCTTCGGCGCGCTGGATGCCATGACTCGCGACGAACTGAATCTCGAATTGCAGCATATCTGGCTGCAATCGAAGAAAACCTTGCTGTTCGTCACTCACAGCATCCAGGAGGCTGTCTTTCTGTCGGATCGTGTCATCGTCATGTCCCGCAATCCTGCTCGCGTGATCGAAGACGTCAAGATAGACCTGCCGCGGCCGCGAACACTGGCCACCCGGGGCTCGGCCGCATTCGGTCAATACGTAATAGAGCTCCAAACGCTGTTCGAGCGGGTTGGCGTCTTCAAAGGAGAATAAGCATGTTACGAATTTGGCAATCAACCGAAGCCGCACGCACCTTTCTCGCCGTTATTCTTGGGTGCATACTGCTTTGGGAGATCTGCGTGCTTGTGCTCAAGCTCCCCGAGTTCCTCGTACCGTCGCCCATGACCGTATTGCACGAGTTTTCCAAGAAGCCAGAGTTCTATTTCAAGAATTCCTTGTCCACCCTCTGGGTCTCGCTCGGGGGATTCGGCCTGGCCCTGTTGGCTGGACTGATACTTTCCATCGGAATCATCCGTTCGGTCTGGCTTGAGCGCACACTGTATACGCTGCTGGTGGGGCTGAACAGCCTGCCTAAAGTGGCGCTGGCCCCCCTGTTCGTGATCTGGTTCGGCACCGGCAGCATGTCCAAAATGGCGGTGGTGATCAGTATTGCCATTTTCCCCATCGTCATCGGCACCGTTCTGGGCCTGCGCTCCATCGATCCAGACCTGATCAACATGGCTCGAGCCATGCGGGCTCCACAAAAACAGATCCTCTGGAAGCTCCGTTTTCCCCAAGCCTTGCCCAGCTTGCTGTCGGGCATGAAGGTCAGTATTTCACTGGCGCTGGTCGGAACCGTTGTGGGAGAGTTCATTGCCGGCAATAACGGACTCGGCAGCACCATTCTTGCGGCCCAGGGAGCATTCGACACGACACAGGTCTTTGTATGCATCGTACTGCTTGGCGTGCTGGGCGCGATTCTTTTTTATGCGATCGACCTGGTGGAGCGCTATTTGATTCCATGGCATCCCTCGCATCGAGAACAAAAAAAATGTGCGGCCGGCCCTCAACACACCGCCAATGCCAAAACCGCAGCAGTCTAGCGACTATGCGCCTCGTCCAAACCCAAGGAGTCTATTGCCGATGATCAACTATCTTTGCGCTGCGCATGGCATCCAAACTCGCGTTCTGGATGTTGGCAAAGGCCCCGCAATTGTTTTCGTCCACGGCCTTGGCGCGCGCGCCGACCGATGGCGTCATAACCTGTCGTCGGTGGCTGAAGCCGGCTATCGCTGCATTGCGATCGACCTCCCCGGCCATGGTTTTGCCAGTAAATCAGGCATTGCGCCGTTCAGCGTACCCAAATGCGCTCTCTGGCTAACCGGGATACTGGACGAGTTGGGAATCGAGCAGTGCGCTCTAGTCGGCACTTCGATGGGAGGCTTCATATCGGGCCACATAGCCTGCCAAACGCCGGATCGGGTTCGCGCCCTGGTGCTGGTCGGCACGATAGGCATGGTTCCCATGGGCGCCGAAGCGCGAGGGGCGATCTCCTCTCGATTCGGTACGGTAAGCCGCGAAGGCATCGAGCGCAAACTTAGAACAGTCTTGTTCAACCCGCAACTGGTCACCCAGTCCTGGATAGAAGAAGAATGGCGCATAAACAACTCACTGGGAGCCCACGAGGCGTTTTCATCCATCGCGGACTATATCCGGGATCACATCGACGATGACGTCATTGGAGAGCAGCTTGCCACACTCGCCGGCACGCGGCATCCCGTCGCCGTAATCTGGGGCCGGGAAGACAATGCCGTCCCGGTAAGTGTGGGCCATCGCTGCCGTGACCTTCTGCAACCCGCTCTTTACGAAGAGATCCCAGGAGCCGGCCACGGCCCCTACCTGGAAAAGCCCGACCTCTTCAATAATCTGCTGATCCGGTTTCTAGAAAAGGACGGGCGCTATCCGCCAGCCGGCCCCGCGTGCGGCTGAATCGATCAAAAGGCGGCCCTGCGTCAGGCATAATGCTGGATGGCCCACAAGCATCCTGTGCAGGAAACCCCATCGATGACTCGACGCGCAGCGCCCGCGACCATTTCAAAAAAGAATCCTCAGTTCACGCCAGATTCCGCGCGCTGGCGAATTCTGGCCGTATTATTGATTGCGCTGTTCATGTCGCTGGTGGGCGTGAGCATCGTCAACGTCACCCTTCCGTCCATACAGACTGCGCTCCATGCCTCGCAGTCGGATATCCAGTGGGTGCTTTCCGGCTATGCGCTGACGTTTGGCGTCGTCCTGGTCAGCGCGGGGCGCGCGGGCGACATCATGGGGCGTGGGGGGCTCTTTCTTATCGGCACGGGCCTGTTCACCATTTCGTCGGTGGCCGCCGGCCTGGCCCCCGACGCCACGTGGCTCAACGCCGCGCGCTTCCTGCAAGGATTGGGTTCGGGGCTGCTAAGTCCCCAGGGCATCGGCATGATCCAGCAATACTTCCGCGGCGCCGAACGCGGCCGGGCATTTGGCTATCTGGGCACGGTAGTGGGTTTTTCGGTCGCCATCGGGCCGGTGCTGGGAGGGCTGCTCATCCATCTGGGCGGGTCCGATCTTGGCTGGAGGCTGACCTTCCTGGTCAACGTTCCCGTTGGCATCATCACCATTGTCCTGGGCCTGCTCTGGTTTCCGCGCCCGCTCATCGCTCGTGCCGTAAATTCCAATCAAACGCCATCAGGCCGAGCCAACAGCCTTCTGCGCTCGCTGGATCCCATTGGCGCCGGCCTGCTTGGGCTGTCGGTGCTGGCCGTCCTGCTGCCTTTCATGGAAGCCCACGACTCGCCCCTGACATGGCTATGGCTGCCCACCGGCCTGGCGCTGGCCTATCTATGGGTCAAGTGGGAACGCCATTACGCGCGCCGGGGCGGCAGCCCCATGGTCGATCTGAACATCTTTTCCATTTCGAGCTTCACCAACGGAACCCTGATCATGACGCTGTACTTTCTGGGCATGACCAGCGTCTGGGTGCTGGTGGCGCTTTACGCGCAGATGGGCGCCGGCAAAACAGCATTCGAAGCGGGACTGTTCGGCGTGCCGGCGGCGCTGATCTCGGCCTATGCGGCCGACTGGGCGGGCAAGCGGGTCATGCGCTACGGCCGCAGGATCGTCATCTATGGCATTTTGCTGGCGTTGCTGGGCCTGGCATCGAGCATACTGGTTGCGTATCTGCACGAAAAAGACCTGGCCAGCGTTTGGTGGCTGGTGCTGTCGCTGTCGTTCATCGGCCTGGCGCAGGGTTCCGTCATCAGCCCGAACCAGGCGCTGACGCTGGCGGACGTGCCGCTGGACTACGCGGGAAGCTCGGGGGCCATCATGCAAACGGGGCAGCGCATCGGCACCTCGGTAGGCATTGCGGTGATCACCGCGGCCGCCTTTGCCGCGCTCAAAGCCTCGTCGTCGTGGGCCATCGCCGTCATGGTCGGCTTCGGCGTAATTGCCCTTGTGGTGGTGCTGGCCTTGCTGGTGGCCATCAAGGATTTGCGCGACCGCCGGTAAGCCGGCGCCTGGGCTGCCCAGGCGGTCCGGCCCCAGCCCAGGCATGCATTTTTGCTAATCGAGCAAACCGCGAAGCACGTACTGCATGATGCCGCCATGGCGATAATAGGCGGCCTCGCTGGGAGTATCGATGCGCACCAGCGCCTCGAACTGCACGCCGCCCGCGCTGACCTTGACCTTTTCCACCTGATCCGAATCGTTGAGCCGCGTGACGCCGGTGATGTCGAAGACCTCTTCTCCGGTCAGGCCGAGAGTCTCGGCGTTCTGCCCATCCAGGTATTGCAGGGGCAGCACCCCCATGCCAAGCAGATTGGAACGGTGGATGCGCTCGAACGATTCGGCGATGACCGCTCGAACGCCCAGCAGCAGCGTGCCCTTGGCCGCCCAGTCGCGCGACGAACCCGAGCCATACTCTTTGCCGGCCAGCACCACCAGCGGCGTGCCCGCGGCCAGATAGTTGCGGGAAGCGTCGAAGATGGTGGCCACCGGCGCATCGGCCTGGGTGAAGTCGCGCGTGTAGCCCCCTTCGGTGCCCGGCGCCAGTTGGTTGCGCAAGCGCACATTGGCGAACGTGCCGCGTATCATCACTTCGTGGTTGCCACGGCGCGAACCGTAGGAGTTGAAATCCTTGGGATCGACGCCAAGAGCGGTAAGGTACTGCGCGGCCGGAGAGTTGCGGGCGATGGTTCCGGCGGGGCTGATGTGGTCGGTGGTTACCGAATCGCCCAGCTTGGCCAGCGCGCGGGCCCCAAGAATATCGCCCACTGGCGACGGGTTGCGCGGCATGTCCAGAAAATAAGGGGGCTTGCGCACATAGGTCGAGGCTTCGTCCCATTCGAACACCCGCCCTTGCGGGGCGGACAAACTGCGCCAACGCTCGCCGCCGGCGAAGACGTCGGCATAGCCGCTTTTGTACATCCCCGAGGCGATCGAGGCATCGACCACCGCCGCCACTTCGGCGGTACTTGGCCAGATGTCCTTGAGGTAGATGTCCTTGCCTTGCGGATCGCGGCCCAGGGAATCACGAGCCCAATCGAAATCCATGGTGCCCGCCAGGGCATACGCCACCACCAGCGGCGGCGACATCAGGTAGTTCATTTTTACTTCGGCGTGGATACGGCCTTCGAAGTTGCGGTTGCCCGACAAGACCGACACGACGGCCAGGTCGTTGGCATTCACCGCCTGGCTGACCTCGGGAATCAGCGGGCCCGAGTTGCCGATACAGGTGGTGCAGCCATAGCCCACGAGGTTGAAGCCCAGGGCTTCGAGATACGGCGTGAGCCCCGCTTTGTCGTAGTAGTCGGTCACGACGCGGGACCCGGGAGCCAGACTGGTCTTCACCCAGGGCTTGCGCTTCAAGCCCTTTTCCACTGCGTTTTTCGCCAGCAGAGCCGCCGCCACCATGACGGCGGGATTCGAAGTATTGGTGCAAGACGTGATGGCCGCGATGGCGACCGAGCCGTGATCGATGGTACACGACACCCCATCGCCCAATGTGATCGGGGCGGGATTCGACGGGCGAAAGGCGCCGGCCTTGGCGCCGCCCTGCTCGGCCGGCGCCGCGGAATAGGTTTCCGGCTGTTCAGGCGAAGGAGGATCCGATGCCGGGAAGGTGCCGGCCACCGCCTTGTCGTACCCCGTCAAGGTCTGGGGCGCATCGCCGACGAGCTCGGGCAGCGCCGTGCGGAATGCCTGCTTGGCCTCGGCCAGCGCAATGCGGTCTTGCGGACGCTTGGGACCCGCTATGGAAGGCACGACGGAAGACAGATCCAGCTCCAGCCGTTCGGAATAACGCGGCTCGACGGCGGGGTCGTGCCACAAGCCCTGCTCTTTCGCATAGGCTTCGACCAAGGCGATCTGTTCAGATGAACGCCCCGTGAGCTCCAGATACTGGAGGGTTATCTGATCTATGGGGAATATGGAAATCGTGGAGCCGTACTCGGGGCTCATATTGCCGATGGTGGCCCGGTTCGCCAACGGGACGGACGCCACGCCGGGGCCGTAGAACTCCACGAACTTGCCCACCACCCGATGCTTGCGCAGCATTTCGGTAATGGTGAGAACCAGGTCGGTGGCGGTGCTGCCTTCCGGCAGCGCCCCGGTAAGCTTGAAGCCCACCACCCTGGGGATGAGCATTGAAATGGGCTGGCCCAGCATGGCGGCTTCGGCCTCGATGCCCCCCACCCCCCAGGCCACCACGCCCAGGCCATTGACCATGGGCGTGTGCGAATCCGTGCCCACGCAGGAATCGGGATAAGCAGCTAGCACGCCATTGTTTTCCCGCGTAAAGACCACACGCGAAAGATGTTCCAGATTGACCTGGTGCACGATGCCGGTGTCGGGAGGCACGACCTTGAAGTCGTTGAAGGCATTCTGGCCCCAACGCAGGAATTGATAGCGCTCGACGTTGCGCTGGTATTCGAGCTGGACGTTTTGTTCGAACGCGCCCTTGCTTCCAAAAGCATCCACGACGACGGAATGGTCGATGACAAGCTCGACGGGAGCCAGCGGATTGATCCGGTCCGCGTCGCCGCCCAGGGCTGTCATGGCTTCGCGCATGGCGGCCAGGTCGACCACGGCGGGAACCCCGGTGAAATCCTGCAGCAGCACGCGGGCGGGGGTAAACGCGATTTCCTTTTTGGATTCGGCTTCGGGATCCCAACCCGCCAGGGCCTTGATGTCCTGGGCGGTGATATCGGCGCCGTCTTCCGTGCGCAGCAGGTTTTCGAGCAGGATCTTCAGGCTGTAGGGCAGGCCGGAAACCGGATACCCCGCGTCGGCAACCGCCTTGAGCCGGTATATTTCGTAGTTCTTTCCGGCAACGCTCAATACGCCTTTAGCGTTGAAAGTGTCAGTGCTGTCCATCGCCACAGATCTCCTTTAACGATTAACCACCACTCTTGAGATCGACTCACCTCAATCGCCCTGGCTTGCTCGACATGCCGCAACCCATGCGTGATTTTCATCTTAGCATACGGGCAATAGACGCACGGACACCGGAAAACGGCCCGAAAGCCGCGCGCTGCGCCGCTTTCGGCGGGTTCACCCCACGGACACGCCATCGACAAGCCGGCGGCCGGCATCCGGCATGCTGTGCTGCTTCAAATAAAGCGAAACCGCAACCGCCACGATGAACAACACCCCCGTCATCTCGACCACGCCTGTCCAGCCGGCCCGGCTCCAGAAAACGCCGCCCAGCGAGCCGACCACGCTGGATCCAAGGTAGTAGGCGAACAAATACAACGACGAGGCCTGGGCCTTGCCTGATTTGGCGCGGGCGCCAACCCATGCGCTGACGACCGAATGCGAACCGAAGAAACCGATGGTAAGCACGGCCACACCGGCGATGATGATCCAAAGCGAATGGGCAAGGGTGAGCGCGGCGCCCACGAACATCAGCGACAGCGTAATGGGCAGCAGGTTGCGCCGGCCCAGCCAGCCTGAAAGGCTTCCAGCCCAGGCCGAACTGACCACGCCAAGCAGATACACCGAGAAAAGCAGGCCCATTTCCGCCTGGCTCAACGAGAACGGCGGCGCGATAAGGCGATAGCCCACGTAGTTGTAGACCGTTACGAACCCGCCCATCAGAAGAAAGCCTTCCACGAACAGCAAGGGCAGCACGCCGTCCTTGAGATGCGCGGCGTACACACGGGTAAGCGGAGCGAAACGCAGCGGGCGGGCCGTGAAGTTCCGGGACTCGGGCAAACACCGCCACAAGATGAAGGCGCACAATACCCCCAGGGCGCCCATGGCCAGGACCGCCGCATGCCATCCCAGGAAATCCGTTATCACCCCGGTCAGCAAGCGGCCCGCCATGCCGCCAAGACCCGTCCCGCCGATATAAAGTCCCATCGCTAGGCCCAGGGTCTTCGGATGCATTTCCTCGCCGACGTACGCCATCGCAACAGCGGGCAATCCGCTAAGCGCAATGCCCATCGCCGCCCGCGCCGCAAGCAGTCCGGCCCAGTGCGGCAGCACGGCGCTGACCATGGCGAGCACGGCGGACAGGAACAGCGATGCAACCATGATGGGCTTGCGCCCCCAGGCCTCGGACAACACGCCCGCAACCAGCATGGACACCGCCAGCAGGCCCGTGGTCAGCGACAGCGACAGGCTGGCGCCCGTAGCGCTTACATGAAAGTACTGGGAAAAAACAGGCAGCAGCGGCTGCACACAATACAACAAGGCGAACGTTGCAAAGCCGGCGGCAAAAAGCACCCAGATGGTGCGGGTAAAGGCCGGCGTGCCATACTCGATTTTTCGAACCGCCACTTCGGCGGCGGGTTGCGCCGCCTTCACACTGCGAGCCGGTGCGCTCGACGCCTCACCGTTATGCTCCGTCATGATACAAATACCTCGGTCAAATGCTATTCAGATGCATCAATAATGGTTCAGAATACATAAGCCGTCCAATATCGTTTTATCGCCAATTGATACATAATCCATATCATGGATCTGCGCCGCATCCGCTATTTCGTCGTACTTGCCGAGACCCTGCACTTCGGCAGGGCCGCTGAACAACTGCATATTGCCCAGCCGCCGCTCAGCCATCAAATCCGCACCCTGGAAAACGAGCTTGGCGCCCAGTTGTTCGAGCGCAACAACCGCCATGTGGCGCTCACTTCCGCCGGCAAGGCCCTTTTGCCCGAGGCCCGCGCCCTGCTCGCCCAAGCGGATCGCGCAGGCACCGTCACGGCACGCGCGCAGCGCGGCGAGCTTGGCGAATTGCGCGTGGGGTTCACCAACTCCGCCGCGTTCAGCTCGGTGATTCCTCAATTGATCTTCGCGTACCGGCAGCGCTTTCGCGACGTGCACCTGCAACTCGAGGAAATGACCTCGCAAGAACAACTGACCGCCATGCTCGAACGGCGCCTTGAAATCGCCTTCGTGCGCAGTCCGAAGCGCCCGGATCTACCCGCGACGCTGAGCGTGAGCTCGCTGTTCGAAGATCCCCTGATGGTGGCGCTGCCGTCGCAACACCGGCTTGCCGCCGGCAATGGGCCGCTATCCGTCAAGATGCTGGCCAACGAGGGGTTCGTCATGTTCCCGCCGGGAAGCGGCACGGGGGTCTATGACCAGATCATCGCGCTGTGTCGCCGCGCTGGGTTCGCCCCGCGAATCGTCCAGGAAGCCCGCGCCGTCCCCACCATCGTCGGCCTGGTCGCCGCGGGCTTCGGCGCGGCGTTCGTGCCCGCGTCGCTGCGCAGCCTCAATATTACCGGGGTCACGTATCGCGCCCTGCGGGACAAGGGCGTGCAATCCGCAATATGGCTGGTGATGCGCGCGGAAAAACGCTCACCGCAGGAAGAGGCGTTCTCCGAACTGACGGCGGCTGTTCAGGCCCGGCTGGCCGGCGCGGGTTGAGCCGCGCCGGCGGCTTTCCGCCCGCTGTACTCGGCAAGACCGATCCCCGCCAGAATCAGCGCCAGGGCAACGGCGTGATAAAGGTGAAATTCCTCGCCGAGCAGGGTAACCGCCAGCAACGCCCCCCAAATGGGTAGCAGGTTGACGAACAGGCCGGCCCGGTTCGATCCAATCAGCTCCACGGCCCGAATGTAAAAAACCTGCCCCAGCAGGCTCGGAAAGATGACAATGTAGATGATTGCCGCCCAGCCGTGCGTATCTGGAACAATAGTGGCCCCCTGCGCCATTTCAAAGGCCAGCATGGGCAGGGATGACAGCGTCGCCCCCACGCACAGAATGAACATCAAACTGGTCCAGTGCATCGAGGGCTTGCTGCGCAACGCCGCCGTGTAGACACCGTAGGAAATAATCGCCGCCAGCATCAGCGCGTCGCCAAGGTTGATGTCGAAGGCGGCCAGATTGCCGAAATCGCCCCGTGCCGCGATGGCGACCACGCCGATGAAGGAAATCACGAATCCCGCCGCCTGCATCAGGCTTATGCGGCTGCCGAACAAAACGAAACTGGCGCAAAATATGAAAAGCGGCATGCCGCCTTGCAAAATGGCGCTATTGATTGCGGTGGTGAAGACCAGCGCGTAATAAAGCGCCACGCTGAACCCGGTAAAGCCAAGCAGCCCAAGCAGCAGCAAATACCCCAGCCGCGGCCGGATGGCCGGCCAGTCCGCGGCAATCTGTTTCCTGCTGAATATATACAACGCCACCATGACCGCCGCCCAGCGAACCGTGACGACCACCATGGGCGAAGCATGGCCAACCGCTAATTTTCCGGCAATTGAATTGCCCGCCCAGAAAAATGTCGCCCAGGCCAGCAGGGCATACGCTTTATACACCACCATTCGTCCCCATCGTTAAACGCAGCCTTCCAATCATAACGGAAGGCCCGCAAACGGCATCAGCGAAAGGGAAATACAGGTTTGAAGGCAAAAGCCGAGTCCAGCGCCGCCATACGCCCGTTGCCGGCGACAGCCAACGGCAACGGCGGCGCAGCTCTAGAATTATTTATCCATTTTGCACAGCGAAGCATAAGGATCGGAGTGATCCTTGACAATGATGTTCACAGGCTCGTAGTCCAGCTTGCCTTGGGCGTTGCGGGCCACACGCACCAAATACCAATTCTGCACGGGGTACTGGTTGGGGCCGAACTTGAAATTGCCGCGCACGCTCTGGAAGTCAGCCTTGCGCAGCGCCGCGCGGAACTGGTCGGGCTTGCCCTTGAGGTCGCCATTGACGGCCTTGAGCGCCGAGCCGATCAGGCGCGCCGTGTCGTAGGACGTGGCCGCATACACCGTGGGGCGGCGCTTGTATTCCTTTTCGAACGCGGCCACGAACTGCTTGCTGGCGGCGTTGTCCTGCGAGGCCGTCCATTGCGTGCTCAGGTAATAGCCCTGGCCCGCCTGGCCCGTAGCGGCCAGCATGCGGTCGTCCATGGAATACAGCGGGGTGACCATCTTGATGGTCTTGTTCAAGCCCGAATTGGCAAGCTGCTTGGCAAAATTGATGCCGGCGCCGCCGGGCAGGAAGTCGAAAATGCCGTCGGGATGCAGCGAACGAATGCGCGCCAGTTCGACCGAAAAGTCGGACTGATCGAGCTTGGTGTAGATTTCGGCCAGGATTTCACCCTTGTAGGCGCTCTTGAAGCCGTGCAGGGCGTCGCGTCCCGCCTGGTAGGCCGGCGCGATAAGCACCATTTTCTTGACGCCCAGCTGATTGGCGGCCATGGCCGAAGTATCGCTGTAGGAATCGTTTTGCAATGCCACCGAGAAGAAATTGGGGTTGCAGGCCTTGCCGGCGAAATTGGATGCGCCGGCGTTCAGGCTGATGTAGAAGCCGCCTTCCTTGAGCACCGATGGCGCCACCGCCACCATCACGTTGGAAAAGTTGATGCCGGTGAACAGGCGCACGCCGTCCTGCAGCATTTTTTCGGCCGACTGCTTGCCCGAACCGGGCTTCAAACCATCGTCCTCGATGATCATGTCTACGGGCACACCACCCAGCTTGCCGCCGTCCTGCTTGACCGCCAGCATGAAGCCGTCGCGCTCGTCTTCGCCGATATAGCCGGCGGGCGTGGACAAGGTGGTGATGAAGCCGATCTTGACCGGCTCCTGTGCGTGGGAGAACGCAGCCGCTGCGGACAGCACAGCGCCAACGCCCAATTTCGTGAAAAACCTCATGTCTAGTCTCCTGGTTTTATAAACACGCAGCCTCAAGCGCGCGATTTTTGGAAACAGTATAAAAAGGGCTAGACTATCAGTCGAGACATCATAGGTGATAATTATTATCAATTATTTTGATGATAATTATCAGGCCCGGCGTCTTGCCATAGGGGCGGGAAGTACCCGCCCCTGCGGATTACGCATCATTCCTCAGTAGCAGACCGTGGCAATAACGGTATCCCTGTAGTCCGCCCACACCAGCCGCCACCGCGCCCATTGGGCTTCTAGTTGAACCGCAGCACGGCCTTGATCGTCTTGCCGCGTTCGCTGTCCTCGACCGCCTGGTTGATCTGATCGAAATCGTAGAAGGTCACCAGTTTGTCGAAGGGGAAGCGGCCCTGGCGATACAGTTCCACCAGCTTCGGAATGAAGAGGTCGGGAACGGAGTCTCCCTCGCAAATGCCCCGCAGCTTCCGGCCCAGCAGCAAGCCCCAGGTATCCAGGCCAATTTCGCTGCCGAAAGCCGGAGCGCCGATCATCCCGCATTCGCCCATTATCTGGACTGAATCCACGGCTTGACGCAAGGCGCCCAGGTTGCCCGAGGTCTCAAGAGAAAACTGCGTCCCTTGCCCGCCTGTGAGGGCTTGAATCTCCTTGACCGGGTCGGTTGCCTTCGGATCGATGACATGCGTGGCGCCAAGCTCGAGCGCGATTTTTCGACGCGCCTCGTTGGGATCCACGCAAATGCGGATGGCGCAGCCCGTAACGACGGCCGCCAGCAGCGCCGAAAGCCCCACGGAGCCAGCCCCATAAATCGCTATCGAGTCGCCCGCCTGGGGATGCAGGGAATTGATGACGGCCCCCGCCCCAGTCTGCACGCCGCAACCCAGCGGCCCCATGATGTCGAGCGGCAAATCCGCCGGAATCTTGACGACGCTGCGCTCAGTCCCGAGCGCATACGTGCCGAACGACGACTGGTTGAAAAAAGCGCCATGGATGACCTCGCCGCCCTTCTTCATCGTCGGGGTGCCATCCATCCGGGCAAAGCCAAAGTTCGCCTTGAAAAAGTGGCGGCAATACATGGGCTTGCCGGTCTGGCAGGTATCGCAAGCGCCGCAGGAGTTGCAGCTCATGACGACATGATCGCCCCGCCGCAACTTGGTTACGCGGCCACCAACCTTTTCGACGATGCCCGCGCCCTCATGCCCGTACACCGCGGGAAATGGGGCGGGAACGACCTGATCGCGGGGCAGCGTATCCGTATGGCAAACGCCGCAGCTGACCATGCGAATCAAAACCTCATCGTCGCGTGGTTCGTCCAGTTCAACATCCTCAAGAGAGAAGCGCCCTCCCTTTTCCCGCATCACTGCTGCCGTAATTTGCATGTTTGTCTCCGTCTGTAATCCACAGTTATTGCCGAACCGGGCAGCGCTCAAAGTGCGCCATCTCAGGCCGCGTGTCAGGCCTTGGGGGCGTACCAGGCGGGGTTGACCTGACCTTGCACCGTGATTGCCTTCAGATGCGTATACATATTCAGCGTTTCGCGGCAGAACTCGCTGCCGATTCCGCTTTCCTTGAAACCGCCAAAAGGCGATCCACTGGCCAGATTGAAGTAATTGTTGATCCATACATTGCCCGCCTGCAGGCGGTCGGCCGTTTCGGTGGCCGCCTTCAAGTTGGTCGTATACAACCCCGCGGCGAGCCCGTAACGCACGTTGTTGACATCGTGAATGAGCTTTTCATAGTCGTTCCAGCGAATCACGGAAAGCACTGGGCCGAAAATTTCTTCCTGCGCGATTCGCGTGTCGTTGGTCGTCTCGAAAACCGTGGGCTCGAAGAACCACCCGGCATCGCAGCCTTGCACCTGCGCCCGCACGCCGCCAGTGACAAGACTGGCCTGCGCTTTGCCCGCGTCGATATAGCCCTGAACACGCCGCCCTTGCTTTTCAGATACCAGGCAGCCCAGCAATGGGCCCTCGGTGGAGGGATCCGCCACCCTGATGCGCCTCATGCTTGCCACCAAGCGTTCCATGAAGCCGTCGTAAATGGCATCGTGAATGAACAGGCGGGTACCCGCCAGGCAAGACTGCCCGTTGCAATACATGGAGGCGAATGTGACGTTGTCGACGATGGCATCCATATCCTGGGGATCCACGTCCGGAAATACGATATTCGGGCTTTTGCCGCCCAGCTCCAGCGACACGGGCACCAAACGGCCGGCGCCGGCGGTCGACACGATCCGCCCCACTTCACTGCTGCCGGTGAAGGCAAGCTTGGCAACCCTGGGATGCGCGGTCAGGGCCGCACCCGCCTCCTCACCCAGCCCCGGAACCACATTGATCACTCCCGGCGGAAAAATGTCCGCAATGTGCTTGCACAATTCAAGCGTCGACAGCGACGCATGCTCATCGGGCTTCAACACCACCGTATTTCCCGCCGCCACAGCGGGGGCGATCTTGAACGCCGCCATGATTGCCGGCACATTCCACGGAATGATCTGCCCGCATACGCCGTAGGGCTCCCGCTTGGCGATCAGATAGCCATTGGGAATTGGACGGCCAAACCCTTCATGCGTCACGGCGGCCGCGGCAAAATACCGGTACTGCGCGACGGCGATGGCATGATCGATGCCTGTTTCCCACAGACCTCGGCCTATGTCCTGCGTATCGATCTGCATCAGCCGCGGCGTGTCCCGCTCGATGGCATCCGCCAATTTCAAAAGACAAGCGGCACGCTCTTCGGGCTGCAGCGCTTTCCATGCGGGGTAGGCTTTTTCAGCCGCTTCAACCGCTCGGTCGACCTCCGCGGCGCCGCACCTGGCGATGTCGGCCAAATGTTCTCCCCGCGCTGCGGATACCGCCGGAAACGTCGCGCCGCGCGCGGGAAGAAACTCGTTGTTGACGAAAGCGCCATAAAACCTGGATATCCCAAGCGACTCGACGCCAGGAGAAGTGGAAGTAGCAATGGACATAAAGTCTCCGAATTTATTTTCTTGTCTTGTAAAACCCGAAGCCGATAAGAATCGGCAACGATCGGGCACGCGGCCGCTCGACCGTCCAACGCATGACGGCACAAGGGCGTTAAGAAAAGTCTACGGAGGGGGATGACAAGCGTCTATCCGGAAACGGAGTTTGCGCTCAACGACTATCCAGTTCTGGCGGTCTTGACGGTTTCGCTGGGAAGCTCGCTGAAACGCTGCCGGTAATAGCCGGCGAAACGGCCCAGATGATCAAAACCATGGAGCATGGCGGTAGCGGCAATATCCGCATGAGGATCGGCCTGCAATGTTGCGCGGACGGCATCAAGCCGCAGGCCACGCAACCAGGCCATGGGAGACATGCCCAGGCGCTCATGGCAGAAAGTGTTGAGCTGCCGCTCCGACAACGCCGCCGCTCCCGCCAGGTCGGCGAGAGTCGTTGGCCGAGTGAGGTTGTTCATGGCGTACTCGTTCAGACGGTCGAGACGCCGGGCGGCCAGGCCGCTGGATCGCGGCACGGAAGCATCCTGGGTTGAAGCATACGGCGCGCCCATCGACTGCAAGGCCAGGAACATGGCGAGCCCTTGCTCCAGGTGCTCGAGCCACGGCCGATACGCCCCGCTTTGACGAGAATAGTTTTCGACCGCCATGAAGGTGGTGAGTTGCAGTTTCCAATACCGGCTTGCCGCGTCCGAAAGCACGAGCCCCGGATCGAGGTCTCGAACGATTGCCGAGTGCCCCCGACCCAGTCGTTTTGCCGCATCGTCAAGCTGGGCATGCGGAATGCGCAGAATCAGTTGCTCGCACGCGTTGGTCCAGTGAAGATTGATATTGCGACGGGGAGAACTGATGATGGCCCGGCCCTGGGGAATCGCCCGCCGGCATCCGTCAGCCTCTATCTCGATGCCCCCGCTCAATGAAAAATGAACCAGGGAAAAGCCTTTATAGACTTCGGGATAAATATCTACCTCATCGCCATACTTCAGCGAGTAAAGGGAGATTTTCTGCGCATGGAATTTATACATGCGGGTATCGACCTTGCCCCCCTGCCAACGCAAATGGTGATCGCTGAACTCGCCTGAAACCAAAGCATGCGTTTCCAGCCGCTCTTGTGAACTGAAAATGCAGTTCTTGTATAACGCATTCAACATAAGAGACGCTCCCCAATAAATAGGGTATAGGGCCGAACCGAAATCGGCCCTTTGGGCCGCTATCAATTATCTCCAACGTTGGAAATCGTGGCAAGCCAAGAGGTTTTGGGGAGCAGGTTGATCTTATAGAACCACATCCATGCCCTTGCGCTCGATAAGGTTGAGCAGCTTCAAGGATGAACCGCTTGGCTTTTTGTCACCCACTTCCCATTTTTGCACTGTGGACAGGCTGATATTGAGCGCCGCTGCAAACACCGCCTGGCTGAAACGAGCCCGCTCACGCAGCGACTTTATTTGCTGTGGCTGCATTTCATGCACTTCGAGATGACGCAGCACGTCAAACTCAAGCATGCGACGTTTGCTGATAAGCCCGGCACCATGCAGCCCTTGAGCGGTCTCATGCATCTCTTCCAGAATCCGGCTCTTAGTCTTGGGCGTTGTCATAGGTCACCTCGTGAAGCTCATCCTTATTGAATCCATATAGGAAAAACCAACGATCCCGTCCTCATCCAACGAGTAAAGCTCCGAGTTTTAAATATTCTTTGTTGGTGTAAATCATACCACTCAGTGCAATAATTAATCATGCCTGATGTCCTCGAAGCCTTTGCAATCAGGCAATCTAAAACAAACCGGATTGAAGAAACATTGGGCAGATTTATCCAGGGGCAATAC
Organism: Eoetvoesiella caeni; assembly: GCA_040391725.1. Taxonomy (GTDB): domain Bacteria; phylum Pseudomonadota; class Gammaproteobacteria; order Burkholderiales; family Burkholderiaceae_B; genus Eoetvoesia; species Eoetvoesia caeni_A. The sequence continues at coordinate 17,085 of JBEBXF010000025.1, forward strand.
TTCTCTGTGAATAACCATGGCGATATAAAGCACAAGATGAAAAACGATTCATCGCAGCGCTCGTGACAATTCCACGCCTCGCGTTACAGAAACCCAAACCAGCAGGAACGATGACAGTTATCATCCGAGAGTAGGTTCATGCGTCGCGCCTGGAATACGGGCATCGACTCAATGACGTTATCCCACGGCCAACGGAATTTCTTCCATCGCCTGAAAAGAGGAGTTCAACCATGCGCCATCCCGTACCCATGCTGGCTGCCGCCATCACCCTGGCTCTGGGCGCCGCCGTTGTCAGCGCCCAGCCATCGGGCTACACCGGGCCCAATAAAGCCCCAAAAGCCGCGGCTCAAGGTTCTTACTCCGGCCCCAATAACGTACCGCTGATGACGGTCAAGCAACTGCTCGATACAGGCCGCGACGACCAGGTGGCCCGGCTGCAGGGGCGCATTGTTTCGTTCGAC
>JBEBXF010000026.1:0-16896 GCA_040391725.1 Eoetvoesiella caeni
ATATCGGCCTGGCTGTTGTCGTTTACGCTATCGCTGGATGATGTCGTGTTGGCGTCGTTTTTTTCTGGGCCCGGGTCGACGACTCTTCCCAATGAAGTCGTTTCGCGGGTGGGGTTGGGGTTAAATCCCGAAGTGAAAGCGGTATATCTCGGACATGCCCACTAAAGCGGAGAGCCAGGCATGAAGTTGCTTCAAATACAAAATGTCCATGCAGCATATGGGCGGGCTCATGTGCTTTTCGGGATGAATTTCGATTTGTCGGATGGAGAGGTCATTACGCTGCTGGGTCGAAACGGCATGGGCCGTTCCACGACGATCAAATGCCTGTTTGGACTTTTGCCGGTCAAATCGGGAAGTATCGCCTTGGAGGGAAGCCCGATCAACGGCAAGGCGCCGCACGAAATCGCGCGCTTGGGTCTTGGGCTGGTGCCCGAAGGGCGCCAAGTATTTCCGACGCTTTCGGTGCGCGAGAACCTGGTTGCCACAGCCCGGAATTCCAAGCCCGCGAAGGGCGCTCGGCCCTGGTCGCTCGAGCGTGTCTACGAGTTTTTCCCGCGCCTCAAAGAGCGTCAAAAAAACATGGGCTGGCAGCTCTCGGGCGGTGAGCAGCAGATGCTTGCGATTGGCCGGGCACTCATGACGAATCCCCGGATTCTTGTGCTGGACGAGGCTACGGAGGGGCTGGCTCCGTTGATCAGGGAAGAGATATGGTCGGCGCTCCGCTCTTTGAAGAACGACGGCATGGCGCAGATTGTCATCGACAAGAATCTGGCCGACGTCGCCACTTTCGCCGACAGGCACTATGTGCTCGAAAAAGGAAAAGTGGCTTGGGTTGGCACGACGGATGAACTGAATCAGCAGATGGAGGCGGTCGAGGAAATGGTTGGTGTTTGAAGCGCGAGTGCGAAGCTCGAAGCAGCGCCCGGCAAATAATAGCTTGGCTGGGTTCAATAAATTTCATGTAGAGGAACAATTTCATGTCTAAACTTTTGCAAAACCAAACAGTCATTGTCACTGGCGCGGCTGCCGGCATAGGACAAGCATTTGCAATGCATTCGGCCGAGAATGGCGCAAATGTTGTGGTCGCTGATATCGGTCCCGCGGAAGAGACCATGTCCATGCTCGATAAAGCGGGATACGCGGCGCATTATGTGCGGGCCGATGTCAGCGATCAAGCGTCCGTGGAGAAAATGGCTGGCGAAGCCATTGCCCGATTTGGAAGAATCGATGGCCTCGTAAACAATGCGGCCTATTTCCGCGAGGTAAAACTTACCAACTTCGAGGAAATAGATCCCGCGCAGTGGGATCGCATTTTTTCCGTGAATGTGAAGGGCCTTTGGCAGTGCTGTAAAGCTGTCATGCCTCAGATGCGCAAACAGGGTTCAGGATCGATCGTCAATATAGCTTCCGTCGTTGCGATAGCCGGACAGCCCGGCTATCTCCAGTATGTGGCCACCAAGGGGGCCGTGCTGGCGATGACCAAAGGCCTTGCCAAAGAAGTCGGCAAGCATGGCGTGCGCGTGAATTGCATAGCCCCCGGATTCGTGCTGACGGACGCCACCGCCAACCGTCCCGATGAGTGGAAGCAGTCATTCCTCAAAGCCCGTGCGCTTTCGCGCGAACAGCGCCCGACGGATCTGGTGGGCACCGCAACCTATCTTCTTTCCGATCTTGCCGGCTTCGTGTCCGGCCAGACGATCGTGGTCGACGGCGGCCACATTATGTATTAATCCCGTTTTTGAAGATTCCAATAGGAGAGACAAAATGACTCAAGCAACGCTGGAACGTCCCGTGGCGGTTGAAAACAAAGCGAAAGCAATACCGGAAGACCGATTTGTCCGAAATGCCTGGTATGTTGGCCTCTGGGCGGATGAGTTGCCCGAAGGAAAGCTGGTGCATCAGACGATATTGAACGAGCCGGTGGTGTTTTTCCGCAAAGAGGATGGGTCTCCCGCGGCTATTGTCGACCGGTGCTCGCATCGGTTCGCGCCCCTGTCCATGGGGAAACTGCTGCCGGGGAATCGTGTGCAATGCGGATACCATGGCCTGGAGTTTGACTCCATGGGCAAGTGTGTCCACAATCCGCATGGCAATTGCAGCATTCCCGCCGCTTCGCATCTGAAAGGCTATCCGGTTGTGGAGCGTCACAAGTTCATTTGGATATGGATGGGGGATGGTGTGGCGGACCCCTCCAAAATTCCCGACTATAGCTGTCTCGATACGAGCCCCGACGAGCATATCACCGATGCCGGCTATTTGATGATCAAGGCCCACTACGAGCTGATTGTGGACAATCTGCTGGATCTTTCCCACACGACCTATGTTCACGAAGGCATCCTTGGCAATAGCGATACGGTGGTTGCCGACATCGCCGTGGAACAGGCTGGCGATGTGATTACGGTGGCGCGCCCCTCGAAGGATACGGTTACCCCCGGGATGCTGCAGATGCTCAGCCCGAAAGGATACGAGCGCGGAGACCAGTGGAGCACGATTTCCTGGTACGCGCCCAGCAATTTGATTCTGGAGTACGGGGTGAGCAAGGTCGGTGAGGCCAAGGAGAAAGGGACGGGTTATTTGGCATTGCACTTGATCACCCCCGAAACGCCGCGCTCCACCCATTATCGTTTCAGGGCGGTACGGTGGAATGTGCAGACCGAGGGCGACGAGAACAATGAGAAAATCCGCGCGAAGATCGGAGAACTGCGCACATTCGCATTTGCGGAGCAAGACGCGCCGATCATCGAAGCTCAGCAGCGGAGGATGGATTCGGCATCTGATCCACTGGTTCCCACCTTGCTTGCCATCGATGCCGGCCCGGTTCGTTATCGTCGCGTTCTCGACCGGATGCTGAGCGAAGAAAACCGTTGAAAAGAGAAGGCGGCTCCCGGACGGCTCGATGTCCGCAAGCCGCCTTCTTGCCGGGGCATGTGGGTTTAACGAAGAAGTGCGTCGTTCAGGACTTGGAAATGACTAAAGAAATCGTGTCGGATGGGATGTGCTGGAATGTGCTTGAGTGTGGCCAAGGCGAGAGGCATATTGTCTTTCTTCCTGGCACGCTGGGCTCCGTGGAGATTTTCAAGAAACAGGTCGAGGCCTTTTCAGCGGATAATCGCGTCATTGTTCTGGGCTATCCGGGGGCGTCCGACCTCGAGCGGTTGTCGGACAGCTTTTGGGGCATCCTGGAAAGCATGCAGGTGAGCGAGCCTCATCTGGTCGGTTCTTCGCTCGGCGCATTTCTTCTGCAGCATTTTACGTCCCGTTCAGCCCATGGGGCGCAGAGCCTCGTGCTGGGAAACACCTTTGTGGATTCCCATAGACTTCGGTTTTTGCGTCCCTTCGATCCGGAATTCGTCGATCACGCATCAGCCGGCCAGATCAAGAAGGTTTGGCTCGATTTCGTCGAAAAGCTGGATTCGCAAGAGTTGAGGTCGACACTGCTTCCCATGGTTCGCGATCAACAAAGCGAAGAGGAGCTTTACGGCCGATCCCTCGCGATCTCTTGTCTTGGCCCTGTGCCATTGAGTGTTGTCGCGCCGGAACGGATATGCATTCTGAGCTGCGCCGATGATCCGGTCTGCAACGAAGATATCATCGCCCAAGTCGTATCGAGCTATTCCCGATCCCGGCATGTCCGGCTTGGCTCGGGAGCCCACTACCCCCATGTGATGAATCCCGTGGAATATAACGCTGCGTTGACGGCGATTATGGCCTGAGTTCGGGTTATCGACGATCGGCTGTTTAATTTTCGAAAAATAGTTAACTAAATTAGGTTTTATACCTATATAAATTTATTAGTTTTCTTGGCAATATACCTAACATAGTTAGTCAAATTCGTAATTTATTGGTGGGAAAGCCATATCGGATGCCTCCGATTCGTCCCGTACCACACGTGTTCACTGGCCATGATTAACCGTGCAGCACACCTACTGGAGTATTTGAAATGTTGAAAACTGGTTCCGAGCATCTTGAGTCTCTGCGCGACGGCCGTACGATCTTTGTTGGCAATGAGCGCGTCGCCGACGTGACGACTCATCCGGCATTCCGCAATGGCGCGCAGTCCATTGCAAATATCTACGACATGAAGCGCGCGCCTGAAAACCGCGAGCTCATGACGTTCGAGGAAAATGGAGAGCGCTACAGCGGCTATTTCCTGCGGGCCCGCAGCAAGGCCGACCTGGAGTTCCGCTATGGCGTGCATCGCGCGATCTCGGACAGCACCTACGGCATGTTTGGCCGGTCGCCCGATCACGTTTCAAGCTTCGTCACCGGCATGAGTCTAAAACCCGAGGTGTTCGGCAAGTATGCCGATAATCTGCTGGCTTACTACGAGCATATGCGCAAGACCGACAGCTATGCCGCATATGCCGTGGTGCCGCCTCCGGCGGCGCGCAACCCCGATTTCTACCAAGCCAATAATTTGCCCATGCCGGCATTGAGGGTCGTTCGCGAGGACGATGACGGCGTGGTTATCTCGGGTACGAAAATGCTGGCGACGGGCGCGGCCTATGCCAATGAAATCTGGATCGGCAATTTGATTCCCTTGGCTCCGGACCAGGCCGATCAGGCCATTACTTGCGCGATCCCGTGCAATGCGCCCGGCGTGGAGCTGTGGTCGCGCAAGCCGTTCGGCCGGGATACCCGCTCCGATTTTGAAAATCCTTTGGGATACCGCTATGACGAGTCGGACAGCATGTTGCTCTGCAAAGAGGTAAAGGTGCCGTGGGAGAAGGTTTTCGTGCATGGCGACCCCTTATTGGCGCGTCAAATCTACGTCCAGACCGCGGGCCACACCTACGGCAATCACCAGTCGAATGTGCGTTTTTTATCCAAGATGCAGCTCATCGTCGGTGTCGCCAGCAAGATCGCCAAAGCGTCGGGCGCCGACAAGATTCCCGCGGTGCGCGAGACTCTCGGCAAACTGGCTGCCTGGGAGGCGACTCTATACGGTATGGTCATGGGCCAGTTGCAAGCTGCCGAAGAGTGGCCAGCGCAAGGGTACTGGTGCTTCAACCGGCGGCTGGTGTACGCAGCGCTCAATTGGTGCACGGAAAACTACTCCAGCATTATTGATGAGCTTCGCGAGCTATGCGGCGGCAGCGTGTTCCAGATGCCGGCGGATATCTCAGTAATGTCCGATCCCGAGCTGCGAGGAGTGTTCGAGAAATACTGGGCGACTCCTCAGCTTGCGGCAGTGGATCGCATGAAGCTGTACAAGCTGGCGTGGGATCTGACCGGCTCCGAGTTCGCGGGTCGCCATCAGCAGTACGAGAAGTTCTACGCCGGCGCTTCGTTCGTGGTGCGCAACTACAACTACATGCATACCGACTGGCAAGCGCTGGAAGGCGTTGCGGACCGCCTGTTGTCGAGCTATGGCGTACCTGAAGAGTACCTGCAGGAGGAGGCGTCGGCCGCCTGAAGCCTCGAACCATTCATCGGAGAATATATTATGGACTACACATCTTCGCCGTTTCCGCCGATTGCCCGTAACGAGTTTCGCGCCGCGTTGAGCTTGTTTCCGACGGGGGTGGCGGTTGTGACTGCCGAAGGCGCGGCTGACGAGGGGCGGGTCGGCATGACGATTACTTCGTTCAATTCTGTTTCCCTGGATCCGCCGCTGGTGCTTTTCTCCATTGATAAAAGGGCGCTCAGCCTGCCCGTGCTTTGCGGGGCCCCGATGTACAGCATCAATGTCCTGGGCGAGCAGCATCAGCATATTTCCGCCCGCTTTGCCACCGCAAAAGGCGATAAATGGACGGATACCGAGGTGGATGTCCACGATGGCCTGCCCTTTACGTTGGCGCATTCCATTGTTTCATTCCAGTGCGTTCCCTACGCGCGGCACGATGGGGGCGATCATTTGATTTTTGTCGGCCGGGTCTTGTGCATTCAGCAGCGCGAAGCCGCTGGGCCGCTGGTTTTCTTTCGAGGTAATTATGCTTCGCTGCGGCCTTTCGGGGCTGCCGCGGCAGCCTGATTTTTCAACTTTAGGAGTACATAAAATGGCTGTGACAAAAGCTCATGACGAGTTTCACAAAATTGATCTGAATGCGCCGGGCTGGCAACTGCCTGCGGGCTATGCTCCCGAGTCGGGAGCTTTGGAACTCGTTATTTCGGGATCCCTGGATACCGTCAACAAGAAGGGGAGTCGTACCCGCATCCTGCGTTTTCCACCGGGTTTCGCTACTTACGAGGCCATTGTGCATGACTACTGGGAGGAGGTGTTCATGCTCGAGGGCGATATGACCGTGGGCGCCGATAAAAACGGCCAGGGCGGCAGTTCCTTCGAGGGCTATACATATGCCGTGCGGCCGCCTGGAGCCTGGCATGGCCCTTTCCGCTCGGTCAATGGGTGCTATTTGCTTGAATCCCATTACTACGATCCGGCCTGAAAGGAGCCGGTGTGCAAACCCTTCCCGTCACGGAGCCTGTCGCCGGCTTGCGGAGTCCATGCGTGGAGTGGCCGGCTGTGGACGTTCGCAAGAGCGCGGAGGCGGCGGTAGCCTTGCCGGCCACCGTATCGTTGTCCGCATTGCTCGAAAAGGGCGAAGAGCCTGACGGGACTTTTCGCCAATTGCTTTACGACATATCGGTTGTCGCCGCGCATCTCGAGTCGGCGCGCCAGTATCTGGCGGGACGCCTGGGGGTAAGCTCGCCACAATACAACATTGTGATGGTGGTTGCGCATTCCCATGCGAAAAGCGGAATAAGCGTAGGCGAAGTGGCGATGACGCTGAATGTGAGCGGAGCGTTCGTAACGAACGAGGTCAAGAAGCTGGTTAAAGCCCAACTTATCCTCAAAAAGAGGAATCCCGATGATCGGCGAGGCGTACTGCTCAGCTTGAGTCCGTTTGGCTACGAAAAAGTCCTGGCTCTCGAGCCTGAGCTTCTTATGGTCAACGATCATTTGTTCGCGCAACTGTCGCGGGCCGACTTCCGGCATTTGGCGCGTATCGTGGGTTCGCTGATCGGCGTATTTGGCCAAACCGTCGCCGCTCTCAAGGTGATGTCCACAATGGCCGATACGCAGCGATTGGCTTTTCTGCCGTCGGGCGGGCGCGGCCAGGGTCGGGCAAAAGCCGGCAGGCGGCGCACAGCAAAAGAACCAGTGGGCTCCTGATAACAGCCGCTGCCGATCATAATTTCAATGCAAATTCCATGACTACTACACTTTATTTCTATAGTGAATCCCTCGAGCCGGGGGATGTTGCATCGACACGGCTATTGGCTGTCGAGCCTGGGCGATTCATCATCGCCGGCTGGACGGGCCGCGACGTTGCGGCAATCGAACATCATATCGAAGAGCTGGAGGCGCTGGGCGTTCCCCGGCCATCGGCCGTGCCTTTGTATTACCGCGCCGGCCGGAATCTGTTGAGCCAGGCGGCGTCGGTCGAGGTCGTGGGGGGCGACAGTTCGGGAGAAGCCGAGCCGGTTCTGTTTTTCGCTCAGGGCGAATGGTGGCTGACCGTGGGGTCGGATCACACCGACCGTACGGTCGAAAGCTATTCGGTAGCCGTTTCCAAACAAATGTGTCCCAAGCCGGTGGCGACCACCGCGTGGCGCTGGCACGATGTCGCGGGCCGGCAGGACGAGCTTCAACTGGAGTCCCGCATTTACGAAGATGGAAGATGGGTTTCGTATCAACGGGGCACGCTTGCGTCCATCCGTCCGCTCGAATCTCTGAGGGACGGCTTTTTCGGAGGCGTCGACGCCGGTCCCGAACCTGGCCATATTATGTTTTGCGGGACGCTCGGTGCAATACCCAACCAGCAAGGCAAAGGCATCAGGCCGGCGGCAATGATGGAAATATCGCTGCAGGACCCGGTTCGCAAGCGCGCGATCGTGCATCGCTACGCCGTCGATGTTCTTACTGTGGTCGCCTGATCGGCATGCCGTCGTTAAGTGAGTAAGGATTCTTGATCATGATTGAAACCATCTCTGAGCTTCGCGCGCGCATTGGGCGTGGAGAGACGAGCCATGAGCGTTTGGTGGCCGGCGCGCTTGAAAGGGCGACGCAGCCGTCGGCCCGTTATGTATTCACAAAGCAGTACGCTGAGGCGGCTCTGGCGGCCGCGCGGTTTGCCGACGAATCTCTCGTCGCGGGTGCGAAGCTCGCGCCGTTGGCGGGACTGCCGGTTTCAATCAAGGATCTTTATGATGTCGCGGGTGAACCTACCCAGTCCGGCGGTATTGTGTGCGCGGACGATGCCGCGCCCGAGGCCGATGCGGCGGCGGTGTCCCGTCTCAGATTGCAGGGCGCGGCTGTCATTGGCAAGACAACCATGACTGAGTTTGCTTTCTCGGGCGTGGGCATCAATCCCCATTACGGAACGCCGGTCAATCCGGCCGACAAGGCCACGCCTCGAATTCCTGGAGGCTCGTCGTCAGGTGCGGCGGTGTCGGTGGCCTTGGGGCTGGCTGTCGCCGGCCTTGGTTCCGATACCGGCGGTTCGATCCGGATACCGGCCGCGTTATGCGGGTTGGTAGGATTCAAGAACACCCAATCGCGGGTATCTCGTAACGGGGCGTTCGAGCTTTCGCGCACGCTGGATACCGTGTGTGCAATGACCCGCAGCGTGGCGGACTGCATAACGGTCGACGCGGCCTTGTCCGGCGATCGTTTGGATGTCAGGCCGCGTCCTCTTGCCGGTATGCGCCTCGCGGTTCCAGAAACGCTGATGTTCGACGATATCGAGCCTGCCGTGGCCCGTGCCTTCGAAAAGGCGTTGCGGCGGATTTCGGCCGCGGGCGCGCTGGTGGAGAGCATTGCATTCAAAGAGCTTGCCGAGATTCGCAGCCTCAACGCTCCGGGTGGATTTTCCGCCGTGGAAGCCTACGCGGTGCATCGCAGGAGGCTTGCATGCCGCCGCCAGGACTACGATCCGCGGGTGGCGCAGCGGATCGAGGCCGGCGCGGTCGCGAGTGCGGCGGACTACATCGACATGCAGGACGCCAGAGCGTCGTGGATTCGGCGCGCGGAGAGTGTTTTGCGGCCTTTTGACGCCCTGATTTGCCCAACGGTTCCTATTCTGGCTCCGGCAATTGACGCTTTGCTTGAATCTGATCAGGAGTTTTTCAGAGTCAATGGATTGCTGCTTCGAAATACTTTCGCCATAAATTATCTCGACGGCTGCTCCTTCAGCTTGCCTTGTCATGAGGCCGGTGAGCTGCCTGTGGGGCTGATGCTATCGGCTGCTCGTGGCGATGATGCACGACTGATGGCCGTGGCCTTGGCGGTGGAGAGGGAGTTGGCAAATTGAAATCGTCGGGCATTTGCCTTGCCGGCTGGACTGTTGTCGATGGCAGTGGGCGAGGCGTGACCGGAGCCGCGGTTAGACGGCGCCGCTCCGCGTAGAGCTTCCTTGCTGGATATTGAGCCGAGAGACCAGGTGTGACAGTTCCAATGTGGCTGCATCGCAGTTGGATACCAGCTGGCCCAATACGTTGTACAACATCTTGGCCTGCTGGGTGTTCAGGTTTTCGAATAGGATGTCGTTGATGGCCTGCTGCGTTCCGGTAAGGTCGCTTAGCAGCTTTTTTCCGGCTTCGGTGATGTCGAGAACAATCTTGCGCCGATCGAGATCGTGGCGCTTTTTTGTAATCAGATTGCGAGTCCGGAGCTTGCCGGTTTCCATCGTCACGAACGATCCGCTGAAGTGCAGGTGCTCGGCCAACTGATTGACTGTCACCTCTCCTTGGGATGAAAGCGCTTTTATCGACATGAGTATCGAGTATTGAATGCCCGAAAGACCGATGATGGCGCCGAAACCGTCCCGGACGGTAAGCAGACGGGCCGAGAAATATAACAGCCTGTTGATCAATATCCGGAATTCGGCGTCCGAACCATTGACTAGAAATGCCGGCTTCGTAATTGTTAGAGCTTGTTTTGAATCGGAGGTCGTCATTTTTCGATATCTTTGCGAGAAACCTAATTTTGTATTGTACTGCCTATCGTTGCGGATCCACCACGATCGCAGCGCAGCGCTTTAGGTTTCCTCTGGATTCTTGACGATTGCGCGACTGCGGTCTTGGGGGCCGGGCGCGTATCCGTATGCGGCGGGTCGACACCTAGAATTCGTACGAAACTGGCTTGTCCTGGCCGGAGAGCACGGAAAGATTCAGCGGCCTGACCGCTCCCATCCAGATAGCGTAGTCGCGATGATCGATGAGATCGTTGCCGGTGACTGGATGTATGAATATTACGAGTCCGGCGCGATGCATGGACAGCCAGATGACGACTTCCTCGAACAGCCCGGCGCGAAAGGCCAGTTGGCAGCTCCAGTCGGGGTGCGGGCCGACGGGTTTTTCGTGGATACGGCCCATTTTGATCGGAAACCGCGTTGCGGCTTCCGTACACAGGCGGCGTGCCTGTTCCAGTGTCTGTGCGTTGAAATAGATATGTGCGTGGTACCCTACGACCTTGCGCACCGTATCGCTGTTCAGCGAAAGGGCGGAACGGTCGCTTGAGGACAGTGATGGCATGTGGTTTCCTGTGAAATTGGCCTGCCCTTATGCGGGCGTTATCTAAAGATATTTAACACGGGACCCAACGATTTTCAAATCTGTTCGTAGCGGGAAGATTGCGCAGAATCCTTCGAAAGGATCGATAACAGAGGGCGAAAAGGGAGAAGCAGTGTGCTAAGCAAAGATTGGTCTGTGTCCGCCATAATGGCTGCCTTCCTGGCCGTGCTTATCGCCTATGCCGGGCCAGCGGTCATTTTCTTTCAGGCAGGCGATGCGGCGGGTATTTCCCCCGAAATGATGTCGTCCTGGATCTGGGCGATTTCAATTGGCCCCGCCGTGGTGGGCATTTATCTCAGCTGGCGCATGAAAATGCCCATAATCGTCGCGTGGTCGGCGCCGGGAACGGCATTGCTGGTGACCTTGTTTCCGGCCATTTCGATCAATGAGGCGGTGGGCGCCTATATCACGGCCGCCGTCATTATTTTCTTTATCGGCATTTCGGGCTCGTTCGACAGGATTATGCGCAGCATTCCGAACGGCATCGCTTCAGGGATGATGGCCGGTATTCTGTTCGATTTTGGAGTCAATGCATTCAAGTCGATTGCCACCATGCCGGCCCTGGCCTTGAGCATGGTGGCCGCTTACATTTTGTTCCGGCGCCTTGTGCCGCGCTATAGCATCGTGCTGGTTTTGCTTGTCGGCGTGACGGTTGCGGTTCTGCTTGGCGGCACCCATCTCGGCAATTTGCAATTGAAGCTGGCCACCCCCATGTACATCAGCCCGGAATGGACCTGGAGCAGCACGCTTAGCCTGGCGCTGCCTTTGGTTCTGGTCAGCCTTACAGGGTTATTCTTGCCGGGCATGGCTATTTTGCGGGTGTCCGGCTACCAAGCGCCGGCACGGCCAATCCTATCGCTTAGCAGCCTGGCATCCATTGTCATTGCTTTTTTTGGCGGCATTACCGTAATGCTTGCCGCTATCACGGCGGCGTTGTGCACGGGGGAAGATGCTCATGAGGACGCTTCCAAGCGCTACATTGCCGGCATAGCCAACGGCGTGTTTTTCCTGATAGGCGGGACATTCGCCGGAACGATAGTCCTGCTGTTCACGGCCTTGCCCAAAGAACTCGTCGCCATCCTGGCCGGGCTGGCGTTGATAGGGGCGATTGCAACCAATGTCGTCAGTGCGATCCAGGAAGAAGCGCATCGCGAAGCCGCCATCATCACCTTTCTTGCAACGTCGTCCAACATGACCTTCCTGGGGCTGGGGTCGGCGTTTTGGGGCGTGGTGATCGGCGGATTCGCCTATCTCGTTTTGAACAAGGCGCGCAAGGCGCCGGCGGCCGGCTAAGTCCCTGGTTCGGCGCGGCGGGCCCGGATGCCGCGCACGCCATAGCGCTGCCGTGGCGGCCGATGGCGTTATCATGATGCCAGTTCCATCTTGCGAAAACATACGATGAATCCAACCACCTTGAGCGCCGATGACATATGGGCGGACATCCTGGCTGTGCGCAGCCGGGCGCCGCTGGTGCACAGCATTACGAATTTCGTGGTGACCAACTACAACGCCAATGCCTTGCTGGCCCTGGGCGCCGCGCCCGTCATGGCGCATGCGCATGAAGAGGTCGAGGACATGGCCAGGATCGCCCAGGCGGTCGTGTTGAACATCGGCACCCTCGATCCGTATTGGGTCGAGTCCATGAAACTGGCTTTTCGCGCAGCCCGGGGCGCTTCCGTGCCGGTAGTGCTGGATCCCGTCGGCGCCGGCGCAACCGCGTACCGGAACGCGGCGTTGAAAGAGCTGCTGGCTATCGGTTCGCCCGCTGTCATTCGCGGCAACGCCTCCGAGATCATGAGCGTGGCGGGGCTGGATGCGGCCACCAAGGGGGTGGAAAGCATGGCGGCGTCCGACCAGGCCGTCGAAGCGGCATGCGGGCTTGCGCGTTCGCATTCCTGCGTGGTGTGCGTCTCGGGCGCGGTCGATCATATTGTCGACGCGGCGGGCCGCAGGCTGGCGCTTTCGAACGGGCACGAGTGGATGACCAAGGTGACGGGCATGGGGTGTTCGGCAACCGCCGTCATTGGCGCCTTCGCCGCCGTGCAGCCGGATGCCTGGCGGGCAACTGCATCGGCTATGGCGTATTTCGGCGTCGTGGGCGAATGGGCCGCCCAATCCGTCGCGCAGGCGGGCGCGGGTGTCGGCGCGCTGCAGATCCGCATGCTGGACGGTTTGCAATTGATGACCTGGAACGAATTCTCCATGCGCCTGAGGCTCGAGGCCGGCAATGCCTGAAGCGCAGGCCGCATCGTCGTTCGCAGGCCGCTTGAAAATCCGCGGCGGGGCCTAGACGATGAATGTCCAGCCATCCGGACGGCAACGCCTGTTCTATGCATTATGGCCGGATGCGGAGGTTGCGCGGGAATTGCGGGGCCTGCAAGAGGTCTTGTCGGGGCGGAAGACCCACGTCGAGGATTTTCATCTGACCCTGGCCTTTCTCGGCGAGCAGCCGGAAGAGGCCTTGCCTGCCTTGAAGGAAATACTGTTTGACTTGTCTTTGCCGGAGATAACGTGTCTGCTGGATACCTACGGGTGCTTCAGCCGCTTGAAGCTCGTCTGGGCGGGCATGACGGCGCCTCCGCAAAGCCTGTTCGATGTGCGGCGGCAATTGCTGGATAAACTCAGCGAAGAATCCATTGCATTTCCGCAGGAAGCGGCGTTCCGGCCCCATATCACGCTGGCGCGCAAGGTGGAGGGTATTTCCGAATGGCCGATGAAGCCCATACGCTGTGCGCCGCTGTCGTTGGTGCTGGCCCGATCCGTCAAGGCCTTGCCGGGTTCGCCGCATTACCGGATACTGGCATCCCGCCAGTGTCCGACTCAATCAGGAAGCCATTCATGACCGCTGCGTTTCGCCGCCTTTTACTGTTGCGCCATGCCCAGGCCGATCGTCCGCCCCATACCAGGGACTACGATCGCCCGTTGTCGCCTTTGGGCGAGCAAGAGGCCGGTGAGATCGGTGCGTATCTGGCGCAGGAAAGCCTGTTGCCGGAACTGGCGCTGGTTTCCGGCTCCCAGCGTACGCGCGCCACGTGGAGCCTCGTCCAGAAGCAGTTGCCCAGTTTGGTTCCGGCCATTTTCGAAGACAGGATTTATGAAGCCCACCCCAGCGTCTTGCTGGAAACATTGCGGGGTGTTTCGTCCGAGCCGCCCACCGTCCTGCTGGTCGGGCATAACCCCGGACTGCAATTGCTGGCTCTGCAATTGGTGGGGCGGGGCGGGCGCACCGCGTACAGCCGTTTGCGGCAAGAGTTTCCCCCCGCCGGATTGGCTGTGATCGATTTCGAGGTTGCGGAATGGAGCAGGGTTTCGGAGCAGAGCGGCGCTCTGGAGCGGTTTGCCGTGGCGAAAAGCTAGTTGTGCCGGCGTGCGGGAGCCATGGGGGGGCGGCCAGCGATATGCCGGAAGGTAATGCGGCCCTTGCTCAAGTCGTAGGGCGACATTTCGAGCGTGACTTTGTCGCCCGCCAGAATGCGGATGTGGTGTTTGCGCATTTTGCCGCCGGTGTAGGCAATGATGGGATGCCCATTGTCCAGCAAGACCCGGAAGCGCGAATCGGGCAGTACTTCGGTAACGGAACCTTGCATTTCAAGTAGTTCTTCTTTGGCCATAAACGGGACTCCTTAGTCTATTGATGAAGCCGGGTGGGGCATTGTGCGCCTGCCCGGTCTGCGCTGGATGCGGACGATGAATCGAAGCGCCGATGGCTTGGCGTTGGCGCGCGGCGCAGCGTCGATTCGATGGCGTGGTACAGGAAAAAACAATGGCAGCGCGTCTTGTGCGCTGTATCGTTTGCTTTGCTGGCTGATGGGGATGAAGGGCTTTGCCGCTACGATAAGTGGCAGGGCTTGCTCGTGGGACGCGGTGTGAACCGTGGATAGGGGGATAAAAATTCCCAAAAAAGCATCAGTTTTATCTTGTGTGCCAACTCAAGAACCAACTGAAGCATGCAAAGCATAGCGTAAAAATTATCTAATAAAAGATACGCTGGATTGTCCTTTTTGTCAAGGCAATATCTTGGCCGGCAAGTTCCGCAAGCCACATAAGCCCCGCTGCGGTGCATGTGCGTTCATCGCGCAGGCGGCTCTTGCCTGGGCCCGCATGCCGGTACTTGATGTTCCCGGCGCTTACGTCTTTGGAGGCGTGAGATTGCGCCGTCGAGCCATGGCGCCTCCCATGCGGCTCAATGCCGCGTCGCCCAATAGCCGGGATGCCATGGGGAAGAGTTCGGTGTCTTCGCGTTCAAGGTGTCCGGCGTATCGTTGAACAAAAGCCTGGACGTCCGAGGCGGGCAGCGGGGCCGGCCGGCCTTCGGCGATTTGCGCCAGCGCGTTGCGCAACTGCCGCCAGTCGGCTTCCAGGCGCCGGTGTTCGGCGGCCAGGCTTGCGGTGATTTCGCGGATGCAGACGGCATCGGAGCCGGCCATGGCTTCCAGCAGCTCGGGAAAAAGGTTTTCTTCTTCGTCCGCGTGATGCAGGGGGGCGGCAACGTCGAAATAACGGATGATGCCGGCCGCGGCGGATGCCGCTTCGGCGTCGGCGCCGTGTTGCTCGAGATGGGGAACCAGGCGAGTCAGAATAGCGCATTGACGCTCGATGCGGGTATGGCAGGAGGCCAGCATGTCCAGGGGAGCCTCCACCCCCGCAAGAGGGCCGGAAAATCCAGGGAAGGCGGTGCTCATGGTGGTGTCCTCGTGGTGTGCGGGTGTCAGGCTTGCCATGTTTGCCTGTTATGCGTGCAACAAGCAATTGCGCGGCGTATCAGGGTATTGCCCGCAACGGATCGGGTCTGTTTTAGTTATAGCATGGCGGGGCGGGGATGAAGGGTTCGCATGCGCCGCGTCGCTGTTACATTGCGCCAGCATGACATACAATAATCGAAGAAGCGGGGAGAGAATAGTGTGTGAGGTGCAGATATGACGCAAGACGTTGTGAAGCAAGATACCACCCCCGGGCTGCCGGCTTGGGGACTCGACCACATCCCGTACGACGCCATCGACATGGCGCGGGTTTCGGGGTGCGATGATCTACTTTATATGGTGGCGGGCGCATCGTTCATTGAAATTGCCTCCGACCTTTATACCGGCAATCTCATCCAATATTTCGACGGCGACGCTACCGTGGTCGAATGGCTGGATCAACATTGGCAGCACGAAGAACTGCGCCACGGGCGAGCCCTCAGGGGCTATGTGCAGCATGCCTGGCCCGAGTTCGACTGGGACGCTGCTTACAGTACTTTTTTTGCTGAATACTCCAAGCTGTGCACAGTCGAGGAATTCGAATCGACCCGGGGCCTCGAAATGGCGGCCCGCTGTGTGGTGGAAACGGGCACGGCCACGTTCTACAAGGCGCTTTCCGAACGGGCCACGGAACCGGTGCTGGCGGGCATAGCCGCGCGCATCGGAGCCGAAGAGGTCGGCCACTACAAGCATTTCTTCCGTTATTTTCGCGAGTACAGCACTAGCGAGCGCATCGGCCGCTTGCGGGTGCTGGGCGCGCTCAAGCGGCGTGTGCTCGAAGCCAGGCAGTCCGATGCCGAATGCGCGTTGTGGCATGCTTACTCGACGCATGTCGGCGCCAAGGCCAACAAGGCGGATTTCAAAGTGCTGTGCAAGCAGATCGGCCGCGAACTGCGGCCTCTTTACCCCGTTTCCATGGCTGTCAAAATGGTGCTCAAGCCTTTGAACCTGCCATCGGGCGTATCGCGGGCCATTCAAGCGCCCCTGGCCGTGGCTTCCAGCTGGCTTATCCGCTAAGGATCGGGGCGGCCGGCGTCAGGCTACGGCGCGAGCGGTCCGGCGCGCCGTAGCGGCCCGGCCGCTGCGATTAAAGCAGTCCCTGGCCATTCAGTATCTGCTGTACTTGCGCCAGACGCCTCACCGGATCGTCCAGCGTCAGCATGCTTTGCTGTTCCAGAGGCATGAGCGGCAACAGTTCGCACCAGCGGTTCGCGACCCATCCGCATTCGTCCAGGCGGAACGGCGGGGCCAACGGCATGGCGGCCGCCGGCGTGCCGCTTTTCTGCATGTCGGCAATCAGCTTTCCCAGCCGATTGGCGCTGGCTTGCAGCGGATCGGGAATGGCGATGACGGGGTCGTCCGCCATCAGGGCGATGTCCCCGCTCCACAGGCCGAACCGGCCTTGTTCGCTGTCTTGCAGATGGAATCGCCGGGTGCCCGAGCAGCGCAACTGAATAAGCCCGGGCATAGGCGATACCCATTCGTCTATTTTGGCCAATGTACCGGCCTGGGCCAGGACTTCGGTAGCTTCGGGTCTGCGCACCTCGGTGCCTTCGATCAACGGCACGATGCCGAAAGGCTCGCCGGCTTCTATGCTTTTCTTGATCATGTCCAGATAACGGACTTCGAAGATGCGCAA
>JBEBXF010000027.1:0-16598 GCA_040391725.1 Eoetvoesiella caeni
GACATCGAAGACATCCTGCGCATCAAGCTGATCGGCGTCATCCCCGAATCCGAAGACGTGCTGCAGGCCTCCAACCAGGGCATTCCCGCCATTCACCTGCGCGACAGCGACGTCTCGGTGGCGTACCAGGACGTCGTGGCCCGCTATCTGGGCGAGGAAAAGCCGCTGCGTTTCGTCGACTACGAAAAGCCCGGCCTGTTCAAGCGCCTGTTCGGAGGGAAATGACATGTCCTTCCTCTCTTTTCTTCTCGGCGAGAAAAAAACCTCGGCCAGCGTCGCCAAAGACCGCCTGCAGCTCATCCTTATCAATGAACGCGGCGACGGCGTCGCTCCCGACTATCTTCCCCGCCTGCAAAAAGAGCTGGTCGAGGTCATTTCCCGCTACGTCAAAATCAATCCCAACGACATCAAGGTCAATCTCGAGCGCCAGGACTCCCTGGAAATCCTGGAGGTCAAGATCGAAATGCCGCAGGCCGAAGCCCGCCCCTGATTCTCCCCCGCGGGCAGCGGCGCCGGCCTCGGCGAGGCCCCTGCCGCCCCTTGGCTCCCATCCCAAAGCAGTCCGACCCCGCCACGAACGCAAAGCAAAAGGCCTGAGCCCGGTGCGGTACCGGTACTCAGGCCTTGGCTTTTACCGGCCAGGGAGCGGAATAACCCGCTCGCAGGCGTGGATCCAGCCGGCTTTTTATTTGTTCTTGCCGACTTGATCGCCGATGACGCCGCCGATGGCGGCCCCGCCTACCGTACCCAGCACACCGCCGCCGGTCACTACCGCGCCCGCGACACCGCCTATCCCGGCACCGGTCACGGCGCTTTTCTGGCGATGGCTCATGTTGTCCCATGAGGAACACCCCGCCGCGGAAACCGCCAACAAGCCTACCGCCGCCAATTTGCCTAGATCGATGATTTTCATAGTTAAACTCCTATAGGGCTACGCTTGTAACCACGATACCCGATTCGGGAATCGAGCACCAGCGGATTGCGTAGCGGGTTGTTAGCTTTGTAACAAACGAGGCGCGCGAAGGCCTGCCGACACGAAACGACCCTCGTCGTTTGCATGCCGCCTCCCGCCCGATGTTACGTTTACTTAAGCGCTTTGTAGCGCAATCGCCGGGGTTTGGCGCCCTCATCGCCCAGGCGGCGCTTTTTGTCCGCCTCGTATTCCTGATAGTTGCCGTCGAAGAACACGACCTGGGAATCGCCCTCGAAAGCCAGGATATGGGTGGCGATGCGATCCAGGAACCAGCGGTCGTGGCTGATGACCAGCACGCTGCCGGCAAACTCCAGCAAGGCGTCTTCCAGGGCGCGCAGCGTTTCCACGTCGAGGTCGTTGGAGGGCTCGTCGAGCAGCAGCACATTGCCGCCGGCGATCAGGGTTTTGGCCAGGTGGAAGCGGCCGCGCTCGCCGCCGGACAGCTTGCCCACCAGCTTGTTCTGATCGCCGCCCTTGAAGTTGAAGCGGCCCAGGTAGGCCCGGGACGACATTTCGAACTTTCCGATCGTGATGAGGTCGGCCCCGTCGGACAGCGCGTCGAACACGGTCTTTTCATCGGGCAGGGCCTCGCGCGACTGGTCGACATACGCCAGCTTGACAGTCTTGCCGATAGTTACGGTGCCCGCATCGGGCTTGTCCTGCCCCGCAAGCATGCGGAACAGGGTGGATTTGCCCGCGCCGTTGGCGCCGATGATGCCCACGATGGCGCCGGCCGGTATCTTGAAGCTGAGATTGTCGATGAGCAGGCGGTCGCCGAAGCCCTTGCTGACATTCTCGAACTCGATGACCTCGTTGCCCAGCCTTTCGGCGACCGGCACGAAGATTTCCTGGGTTTCGTTGCGCTTCTGGTATTCGTGCGACGACAGCTCTTCGAACCGGGCCAGGCGCGCCTTGGCCTTGGCCTGGCGGCCCTTGGGGTTCTGCCGCACCCATTCGAGCTCTTTCTTGATGGTGCGCTGGCGCGCCGATTCAGAGGCCTCTTCCTGCTTGAGGCGCTCGTCTTTTTGTTCGAGCCAGGAGCTGTAATTGCCCTTCCAGGGAATGCCGTGGCCCCGATCCAGCTCCAGAATCCATTCCGCGGCATTGTCCAGGAAATAGCGATCGTGCGTCACCGCCACCACCGTGCCGGGGAAGCGGCGCAGGAACAGTTCCAGCCATTCGACGCTTTCGGCATCCAGGTGGTTGGTGGGTTCGTCCAGCAGCAGCATGTCGGGCTTGGAAAGCAGCAGCCGGCACAGGGCCACCCGGCGCTTCTCGCCGCCCGACAGCTTGCCGACGACGGCATCCCAGGGCGGCAGGCGCAAGGCATCGGCGGCGATCTCCAGTTGATGCTCGATGTCGTCCGAACCGCTGGACGCCGCCGCCGCGATAACGGCTTCGAGTTCGGCCTGTTCCGTGGCCAGCGCATCGAAATCGGCATCGGGCTCGGAATAGGCCGCATACACTTCGTCCAGCCGCTTGCGCGCCGAGAACAGTTCGCCCAGGCCTTCCTCGACCGAGGCGCGCACCGTGTGCTCCGGGTTGAGCTGAGGCTCTTGCGACAGATAGCCCACCTTGATGCCGGGCATGGGAACGGCTTCGCCCTCGATTTCCTTGTCCACGCCCGCCATGATCTTGAGCAGGGTGGACTTGCCGGCGCCGTTCAGGCCCAGCACACCGATTTTTGCGCCCGGAAAAAACGACAGAGAAATGTCGCGCAGGATCTGCCGCTTGGGCGGCACGATCTTGCCGACCCGATTCATCGTATAAACGTATTGAGCCATGACACCAGATAGACGAAATTAAGAATTGCAAAGGTTCCCATTGTAGGCCGGCCCGCAAAATAAAACCTCATTCCAGGCGTGCCCCGCGGGACATGCATTAAAATCAGGCTGCAACGCCATCGGCCGGCCGCAGCACCACTGCGGCGCGAACGGCCCCACACTCCGCCTGAGCCACCGACATGCCATCCGCCGCCGATCCAGACCTGAATTTCACCGCCGAAGAACTCGACCTGCTGGGGCGCACCGCCGACGCGCTAAGCGCCTATATGGGCAAGCCCGTGCTGGCCGAGGTCGTCGATGCCAGCGAAACCGGATTCGAATGGGTGATATTCGCCATTCCCCTGGACGTCGAAGACGGCGGCGAAGACAAGGTCATCGTGCAGATCGGCGGGCCCGGCGCCCGCATCGTCGGCAACAAGGGCGGGCTGGAGCCCGGCGACGACGTCTACGACTGCGAATACCTTTGGGCAGTGCAACTGTCGGACATCGAGGGCGTGCGATTCATCAAGGTGGATCAGGATGGCGAGGAAATCGCCTGGAGCGACGATTTGCGCAGCGTCCTGCCGTTCGAGCTCACCGACGCGCCCTTGCCGGACGACGATGACGATGACGATGACGATCTGGACGAAGACAACGACGATGACGGCGACGACGACCTGAAAAATCTATTCGACGAACCGCCCCACCGCACACTGCACTGACAAAGCCCCCCGCGCTTTGAATGCCTATTCGTGAAGTCGCGGCGGCCCTCGCCGGGTTCTGCGCCGATCAGGCCCTGCGTCTGTCGCGCCAGTAAAGCATGGCGCCGACGGGCCACATCAGCCAGACAAGCGCATGGGCGCCCAGGCCCTTCAGCCCACGCCCCGCCAGCGGAACCGGCGTGCCGGCGTGCTTCAAATGCATGGCAAACCGGGTGTAACGCGCCGCCGCCTTGAAAAACTCGGCCGGCTGGTAGCGGAACCACGGCAGGCATTCCACCACGGTGTCCTGGGCCAGCAGCCACAGCCCCGCCGCATGCTGCGCCCCGCTGGCGCGGCCCTGCGCCCACAAGGTGTCGGCGCAGTCGTAATAAGTTCTGAACACCTGGTTCACGAACCGCGTCAGGTATCCCGCGCGCGCAATGGCGCGCCACACCAGGCTTTCGGGCACGAAGCCGGCAATGTCCTCGGGAAAGGGAAACTGGCGCAGCACGTCCACGCTCATGCAGCCGAACTTCTCGCCGCCGACGTGATACTTGAACGACATATCGATGGCGGTGGCGTCGAACTCGTCCTGCGGAAACATGTCGCCGACGATGCTGCCGTTGGGGCGGGCGCACAAGCCCGTAATGGCCACGTAGCGGGAGCGATCCCGCTCGGGAATGCCGTGCCAGGCGCGCGCCATGGCGTCCAGCGCGTTCAGGTCGAGGCTGTCGTCGCTATCGAGCGCCACCACCAGTTCGCCGCTGGATTCCGCTACACCCCGGTTGAAGGCGGCCTTTTTATGCTGGTTGGTCTGCCAGATGTAGCGTATGGGAAAGCGGGCCTGCTGCTGCCATGCCTGAACCACTTCCCGCGTGTTGTCGCTGGAGCCGTCGTCGATCACGACCCACTCGAAGTCCTGGAAGGTCTGCTCGGTCAACGAGGCATAAACCCGCGGCAGCGTATCGGCTCGGTTATAGGTGGGGGTAAGGACGGTGAAAAGATGGCGTCGCGAACGTGGTCTGCTCGACATTTTTATGAATATGCCTTGTTGTCGCTGTTTTTTGCCATGATAGCCAAAAAAAAACCACAAGTTCGAAAACTCATGGTTTTTTTACTTAAGATACAAACCTTTAAACGCGCTTTACTTTTTCAAGCATCTTGAATACGCCTTTGGGCGACTTGATGAAAAGGCGCTTGAAAGCCTTGCCCAGGCAACGGCGCTCGAGGGTGTTACGGCGCGTACGTTTGATTTCTGCCACAATAATCTCCGGAACTTTAATTGGCTGGCATAACCCCAAACGGCCGGGCCAGTCAGAACGTTGAAACTTTACCTAACCCGCCATTCTACCGTAACTCGGGCTTCGGTCAAAATCGGCCCGCCGCCGCAATACGGCCAGAACAGTATTCATAGTGTAGTCATGAGCTCTCAAATTCGCATCGTTGGCGCGCGCCAGAACAATCTCAAGAACCTCGACGTTTCCATCAACACCGGTGAGCTGCTGGTGTTGACGGGGGTGTCGGGCTCCGGCAAAAGCTCGCTGGCCTTCGACACGCTGTACGCCGAAGGCCAGCGGCGCTATGTGGAAACGTTTTCGCCCTACGCGCGCCAGTTCCTCGACCGCATGGACAAGCCGCAGGTGGATCGCATCGAGGGCATCCTGCCCGCCATCGCCATCGACCAGGTCAATCCGGTGCGCAACTCGCGCAGCACCGTGGGCACCATGACCGAACTCAACGACCACCTCAAGCTGCTGTATGCCCGCATGGGCAAACTGTACTGCCGGTGCTGCGGCGCCAGGGTGCAGCGCGACAGCGCCGAATCCATCTACCGCGAGCTGGCGCAGCGCACAAAGGCCGACGACCCCAGGCTGGTCGTCACCTTCCCCGTCGCCGTCCCCTCCAATTTCACCGAAGACGAAGTACGCGGCTATCTGGATCAGCAGGGCTACACCCGCATCCACCACGAAGAAACCGTCGACGTGGCGCCTGATGAAGCGCCCGCGAAAAAAGGCAAGGCCAAACGCGCGGCGGGCAAGCCCCAGCAGCAGCGCGTCCTGCACGTCATCCAGGATCGCTTCCGCTACAGCAATGCCGAAACGCCGCGTGCCATGGAGGCGCTGGACGCCGCGCTCAAGCAGGGCGACGGGCACATCACCATCTATGCCTCATCCGACGCGCAGTCCCCCGAGACCGCATGGCGATTCAGCAACCGTCTGCATTGCGCGCAATGCAACATCGAATACACGGCCCCGCTGCCCAGCACCTTCTCGTTCAACTCGCCGCTGGGCGCCTGCGAATCGTGCCGGGGGTTCGGCCGCGTCATGGGCATCGACTACGGGCTGGTCATCCCCGACGAAAAGAAGACGCTGCGGGGCGGCGCCATCAAACCCTGGCAAACCAATAGCTACAAGGAATGCCAGACCGAGCTGGAAAAATACGCCGGCCCGGCGGGCATACGCCTGGACATTCCCTGGGCCCAGCTCAGCGAAGCGGAAAAGCAATGGGTCATAGGCGGAACGCCCGACTGGAAGGGCGGCCAGCACGCCTGGAAAACCCAGTGGTACGGCGCCCAGCGCTTCTTCGACTGGCTGGAGTCGCGCGCCTACAAAATGCACGTGCGCGTGCTGCTGTCCAAGTACCGTTCGTACACGCCCTGCCCGGCCTGCGGCGGCGCGCGCCTCAAGCCCGACGCCACGCTATGGCGGCTGGGCGACGTCAAAGGCAAGGCGGACGACGCCTACCCCAGGTTCATGCCTGTGCAGGCCGCCTGGAGCCGCGAGCAGCTCGACGATCTGCCCGGCCTGGGCCTGCACGACCTCATGCGCCTGCCCATCCAGCACGTACGCGAGTTCTTCGCCGAACTCAGTTTCGGCAGCGCGCTGGATGCCGCGCTCGAACTGCTGCTCGAAGAAGTGCGCACGCGGCTCAAATTCCTGTGCGACGTGGGCCTGGGCTATTTGTCCCTGGATCGGCAAAGCCGCACGCTGTCCGGCGGCGAAGTCCAGCGCATCAATCTGACCACCGCGCTGGGCACCTCGCTGGTCAATACCCTGTTCGTGCTGGACGAACCCTCCATCGGCCTGCACCCGCGCGACATGCACCGCGTGGTGGAAGTCATGCACCGGCTGCGCGCCAACGGCAACACCCTGGTGGTGGTGGAGCACGATCCGCAGGTCATGGTGGCGGCCGACCGCATCATGGACATCGGCCCGGGGCCAGGCGAGCGCGGCGGACGCATCGTCTTCGACGGCACGCCCGAGCAGCTGCGCAACAGCGACACCCTGACCGGCAACTATCTTGGCGGACGCCTGCACGTCGAGGCGCCGCGCCCCATGCCGGTCGCCGACAACACGCCCCGGCTGCTGCTGCTGGAAGGCGTTACCGCCAACAACCTCAAGAACGTGTCGCTCTCGGTTCCGCTGGGCCGCCTGGTGTGCGTCAGCGGCGTGTCGGGGTCGGGCAAGTCCACCTTGATCCAGGACGTGCTGTATCCTGCCATCCTCAAGCTGCAAGGCAAGCCCACCGAGTCCCCAGGCGCCTACACGCATTTGCTGGGTGTCGAGCAGATCGCCGACGTCGTCATGGTGGATCAAACCCCCATCGGCAAGACGGCGCGCTCGAATCCGGCCAGCTACGTGGGCGCTTTCGACGCCATCCGCAAGCTGTTCGCCCAGGCCAGCGTCTCGCGCGAGCGGGGCTACACCGCAGGCACGTTCAGCTTCAACACCGGCGACGGCCGCTGCCCCACTTGCGGCGGCACGGGTTTCGAACACGTGGAAATGCAGTTCCTGTCTGACGTCTACCTTCGCTGCCCCGACTGCGACGGCAAGCGCTTCCGCCCCGACATCCTGGAAGTCCGCGTCGAGCACCTGGGCCGCAGCGCCTCCATCGACGAAGTCCTGGAGATGACGGTCAGCGAAGCCCTGGAGTTTTTCAGCGGCCTGCGCGACGTGCAGTACGGCCTGGCGCCGCTGGCCGACGTGGGGCTGGAATACGTGCGGCTGGGACAGCCCGTGCCCACGCTGTCGGGCGGCGAGGCGCAGCGGCTCAAGCTGGCCGGCCACCTGGCGGCGGCCGCCCGCAACGGCATATCCTCGGCGCGGGTCGCCAAAAAAGGCAGCCTATTCCTGTTCGACGAACCCACCACCGGCCTGCACTTCGACGACGTGGCTCGGCTGATGCGCGCCTTCCGAAAACTGCTGGCGGCCGGCCATTCGCTGCTCATCATCGAGCACAACCTGGACGTCCTGCGCGCCGCGGACTGGATCATCGACCTGGGGCCGGAAGGCGGCGACGGCGGCGGGTATATCGTGGGCCAGGGCACGCCCCAGGACCTCATGGGCAACTCGGCTTCGCACACCGGCCGCGCACTGGCCGACTACACCACGGCCATCGTCTACGAAGACCGTTCGCGCCAGGCCATGCTGGCGGCCGAGCCCACGGCCAGCTACGCGGACGACGCGGGCACGCCGCTGCAATCGGCCATACAGCGACAGCGCCAGGCGCACAGCATCGACATCCTCAATGCGCGGGAACACAATCTCAAGGGCATCAATGTCTCGATCCCGCGCGACACGTTCACCGTCATCACCGGCGTGTCGGGTTCGGGCAAATCCACCCTGGCCTTCGACATTCTTTTCAACGAGGGCCAGCGCCGCTACCTGGAGTCGCTGAACGCCTACGCGCGCGCCATCGTCCAGCCGGCCGGCAAGCCGGACGTCGATGCCATCTACGGCATACCGCCCACCGTCGCCATCGAACAGCGCACCAGCCGCGGCGGGCGCAAATCCACCGTCGCCACCATGACGGAAATCCACCATTTCCTGCGCTTGCTGTACG
This sequence comes from Eoetvoesiella caeni, assembly GCA_040391725.1. GTDB lineage: Bacteria > Pseudomonadota > Gammaproteobacteria > Burkholderiales > Burkholderiaceae_B > Eoetvoesia > Eoetvoesia caeni_A. The sequence goes on from JBEBXF010000027.1 coordinate 8,280, forward strand.
TGAAGCTGGGCACGCAAATGTGTCCCGACTGCCATGTGCCCGTAGCGCCACAAACCGCCGACCAGATCGCGGCGCAACTGCTGCGCGACTACAAGGGGCGGCATATCGGCATTCTGGCGCCGCTGGTCACCGCGCGCAAAGGCTATTACACGGATCTGGCCAAATGGGCCGGCGGCAAGGGCCACAGCCATTTACGGGTCGACGGCGAATTCATTCCCGTCGCGCCCTGGCCGCGCCTGGATCGCTACAAGGAGCACACCATCGAGCTGCCGGTCGCCGACCTGCTGGTCGATGCGCGGCAAGAGCCGCAACTGCGCGAGGCCATACGCTCCGCGCTCGAGCACGGCCATGGCAGCCTCAGCGTGCTGCTCGACCTGACCACGGACGGCGCCACCTTGGCCGACCGGCGCGAAGCCGGTGTGGCAGGCAGCCCCCGGCAAATGCACTTCTCCGTGAAACGCGCCTGCCCAAGCTGCGGCACCAGTTTCCCCGAACCCGATCCACGCATGTTCTCGTACAACTCCAAGCATGGCTGGTGCACCAGCTGCTTCGGCACGGGACTGCAGCTCAAGGACTTCGACGCCGAGCAGACCGGCGAAGAAGCCGCCTGGAATGCCTGGTACGAGGGCGAGGCCACCGTCTGCCAAAGCTGCCACGGCGAACGGCTCAATCCGGTGGCGCGCGCCTTTCTCTGGCGCGACCGCTCCATCGCGCAACTGGCCGGCCTGTCGGTTTCCGAAGCGCAGACCTTCTTCGCGGGCCTGGTCAGCCGGGGCCGCGAAGTGGAGATCGCGCGCGACATTCTCGCCGAGATCCGCGGCCGCCTGAACTTCATGCAGGAAGTCGGACTGGGCTACCTGGCGCTGGATCGCGCCGCGCCCACGCTGTCCGGCGGCGAAGCCCAGCGCATCCGCCTGGCCGCCCAACTGGGCTCCAATCTGCAAGGCGTATGCTACGTGCTGGACGAGCCCACCATCGGCCTGCATCCGCGCGACAACCAGATCCTGCTCAACGCCCTTTCCCAACTGGAGGGCAACGGCAATACCCTGGTGGTGGTGGAGCACGACGAAGACACCATACGACGGGCCTCCCACGTCATCGACATCGGCCCCGGCGCCGGCATACGCGGCGGGCAAGTCGTCGCGCAGGGCACGGTGCAGGACATCATCGATAATCCCGCTTCCTTGACGGGCAAGTACCTGAAAACCCCCCTGCCCCATCCGCTGCAGGGCAGGCGGCCGGTCGATGCCAAAACCGCCATGTTGCGCATCCATGGCGCGCACATGCATAACCTGCGCCATGCCGACGTGGACATCCCCATCGGACGGCTCAGCGTGGTGACCGGCGTATCGGGGTCGGGCAAATCGACCCTGGCGCGCGAAGTCCTGCTGCACAACCTGGCGCATGCCGTCAGCCAGCGCAAGGCTCCCGAATGGCTGGGCTGCGACAGTATTACCGGCTGGGAGCACATCGACCGCGTGCTCGAAGTCGACCAGACGCCCATCGGCAAGACGCCGCGCTCCTGCCCCGCCACCTATGTGGGATTCTGGGACGATGTGCGCAAGCTGTTCGCCGGCACGCGCGAAGCGCGGGTGCGCGGCTGGTCGCAGGCCCGCTTCTCGTTCAACACCGGCGAAGGGCGCTGCCCATTGTGCGAAGGCCAGGGCATGCGCACCATCGAAATGAGCTTCCTGCCCGACGTGAAAGTGCCTTGCGACGCCTGCGGCGGCGAACGCTTCAACCGCGACACACTAAGCGTGAAGTGGCTGGACAAAAGCGCCGGCGAGGTACTCAAGATGGAAGTCGACGACGCCATCGGCTATTTCGCGTCGCACTCCAAAATATCGCGCACGCTGAAGCTCATGCAGGACGTCGGCCTGGGCTACCTTACGCTGGGCCAGCCCTCGCCCACGCTTTCGGGCGGCGAGGCGCAGCGCATCAAGCTGGTGACCGAATTGACGAAAGCCAGGCTGACCGACGGCGTCATCACCACCGGCCGCGCCTCGCGCATTCCGCACACCTTGTACGTGCTGGACGAACCCACGGTTGGGCTGTCGATGGCCGACGTGGAAAAGCTCATCCATGTACTGCATCGCCTGGTCGAGGCCGGCAACACCGTGGTGGTCATCGAGCACAACCTGGACGTCATCGCGGAAGCGGACTGGATCGTGGACATGGGGCCCGAGGGCGGGACGGGCGGCGGGCGCCTGGTCGCCGCCGGCTCGCCCGAGCACATCATGCAGCGCCACGCCGTTTCGCATACGGGAGCCGTGCTGAAGGCGTTCATGCAGGCCGACGGCATCGCCAGCGCCAGCCATGCGGCGTGAGTCGGGCGGCACCGCGTGGAATGCCGCCAGCATCCGGCAGGGTGATCACGGATTGCGCGGCGCGGGCCGACCTGCGCCCAGGCCGCCTCAGGCGGCGTAGCGGCCCGTCAACAGCCAGGTAATGGCTTCGTTGGCCGCCGCCATCCCCATGGCGGCGGTCACGGTCACCGACGAGCCGTAGCCCGCGCACGACAAGCCTTGCAAAGCCGTACCGGCGGCCTCGGCTTGCGCGGTCTCCTCCAGCCACAAATGGGGCAATTGGGCCGGTTGGTCGAACCACAGCGTGCGGACGCCCATTTTGGGCACGCGCCTGCGCACCTTGCCTGCCTGATCCGACGCCTTGGGATAGCCGTGCTTGCGGCGCAGGGTATTGCGCAGCTTGGCCAGCAGGGCGTCGTTCAGCGCGCCCGACAAATCGCTGGCGCGCAGGCTGAGGCTGTCGGTCTTGCCGCCCGCCCCGCCGCAAACCACCACGGGCCGCTTTCTGTCGCGGCAAGCCAGGATCATGGCAGTCTTGGCGCTGATCTGGTCGGTGCAATCCACCAGCAGCGTCACGTCGGACGCCAGCACCTGCTCTACGTTCTCGGGCGTGACGAAATCATCGACCAGGTTCAGCCGGCAAGCCGGATTGATGCCGCGCACGCGCGCGGCCATGGCCTCGACCTTGGACTGGCCCAGCGTTTCGGTCAGGGCATGCAGTTGGCGGTTGATGTTGGATTCGGCCACATGATCCAGGTCGATCAGGGTCAGCGCGCCAACACCGGAGCGCGCCAGCGCCTCGACGCACCACGACCCCACCCCGCCTATGCCGGCCACAGCCACATGCGCTTGCATCAAGCGCGCCAGGCCCGGCGCGCCGTACAGGCGCTCCAGGCCGCCGAAGCGGCGTTCCATATCGGCATCCATGTCCAAATCAGCCATCCTTCCCGCCGCGCCTTTCGGCACGGCCTTTTCCATTGTTGTACAAACGAAGCCGCAACCGGCGATTAATACTATTATTAGATCATGCTGCCGATTTAGATTTACAGACTTGCTTCCATGACCCAGCCTCCCAGCCTCGAATCGCTTATTTCCGCCAGCGGAGCCAGTTTCCGCCTGCTTACCGACAGTGAACGCCAGGCGTCGCTGGACGCCTTTCTCAAGCCCTGGTATCCCCGCCACGATGTCTGGGTCTTCGGCTATGGCTCGCTGGTCTGGCGGCCCGAATTCGACTTCCTGGAGCAGCGCCACGCGCGGGTCAACGGCTATCACCGTTCGCTATGCCTGTGGTCGCGCATCAACCGCGGCACGCCCGAGCGTCCCGGCCTGGTGTTCGGGCTGGACGTGGGAGGCTCCTGCCGCGGCATGGCCTATCGCATCGCCTCGCACCAGGTGCAGGAAACCATGCAGGAACTGTGGAAGCGCGAAATGCCCAGCGGCGCCTATATTCCCAGATGGCTCAACTGCCATACCCGAGACGGCGCCGTCCGCGCTCTCGTCTTTACCATGGACCGCAGCAAGGATGCCTATGTGCGCGGCCTGACCAAGGAGCAGTTGGTGGACATCGTGCAAGGCGCACGGGGCACCTACGGCCCTTGCTCGGAATACATACTCGAAACCGCCCAGGCCCTGGAGCTGGCCGGCATACGCGACCGCAAGCTGCAAACGCTGGTGGCCCAGTTGCGGGACAAGCCGGCCGGCGCGGGCAGCCAGCCATGACCGCATCCGGCGGGTAAAATGGCGGATGCTTGCCGGGCGGCCCCGGCAGCACGGCCACCAGCACCCCTCTTCCATCACCACGACCATCATGACCCTTGCCGACCTGCGTAAAAAATACGAAAAAGACGTCCTGCTCGAATCATCGTTGGCCGCCACGCCGCTGGCACAGTTTTCGAAGTGGTTCGACGAAGCCATGCAGGCCAACGTTCCCGAGCCCAATGCCATGACCCTGGCAACTGTCGACAGCAACGGCCGCCCCTCGGCGCGCATCGTGCTGCTCAAGGGCCTGGACGAACGGGGGGTGGTGTTCTTCACCAACTACGAATCGCACAAAGGCCGCGACCTGGCCGGCAACCCGCACGCCAGCCTGCTGTTCTTCTGGCAGCCCATGGAGCGCCAGGTCAGGATAGAGGGCGTCGTCGAAAAAGTATCCGAGAGCGAGTCCAATGCGTACTACGACAGCCGGCCGCTGGGTTCGCGCATCGGCGCCTGGGCCTCGCCCCAAAGCCAGGCCATCACGCGCGAAGAGCTGGAAAAGCGCAACCAGGAATTCACCGACTCGCTCGGCCAGGCGCCTTCGCGCCCCCCGCACTGGGGCGGCTACCGGCTCAAGCCCGACTATGTGGAGTTCTGGCAGGGCCGACCCTCCCGCCTGCACGACCGGCTGGCCTACACGCTTGACGACGGGCAATGGAAGCTGGCCCCTTGAACAAGCACCGCACACGCCAAAAGAGGCCATATGGCCGCTGATGTCGACTGCCTGGTGCTGGGCGCCGGTGTCGTGGGCCTGGCCGTGGCGCGCGAGCTGGCGCAGGCCGGACGCGAGGTGCTGGTGGCCGAGGCCGCCGGCAGTATCGGCACGGGCATCAGTTCGCGCAACTCCGAAGTCATCCATGCGGGCATCTACTACCCTCCGGGCAGCCTGAAGGCGCGGCTTTGCACGGAAGGCCGGCACTTGCTGTACGACTACTGCCGCGAACGCGGGATCGCCCATGCGCGAACCGGTAAGCTGATCGTGGCCGGCAGGCCGGAGCAGGTTCAGCAACTGGACGCCATTGCGGAAAACGCCCGGCGCAACGGCGTCGACGACATCCATCGGATAAGCGGCGCCCAGGCGCGCCGGCTGGAGCCAGCGCTGGTGTGCGAGGCTGCGCTGGTTTCGCCCTCGACAGGCATTATCGACAGCCACGGCTTGATGCTGGCGCTGCAGGGCGACGCGCAGAACCAGGGCGCGCAATTTGCATTCCGCAGCCCATTCCTGGATGGCCAGGTGCTGGAAAACGGCTTGTTCCAGTTGAACTTCGGCGGGGCCGAGCCCATGGCGCTGACCGCCGCCCGCGTCGTCAACGCCACCGGCCTGCATGCACCCAGCGTCGCCCGCAGGCTGGCCGGCCAGCCGACGCAGCATATTCCACACGCCTATTTCTGCAAAGGCAGTTATTTCACGCTGTCGTCCCGATCGCCGTTTTCGCGGCTCATCTACCCCATGCCCGACGACGCCGGCCTGGGCATACACTTGACTCTGGATCTGGCCGGCCGGGCCAGGTTCGGCCCCGATACAGAGTGGGTGGACGGCGAGGACTATGCGCTGGATCCCGATCGCGCCAGCCTGTTCTACGCCGCCATACGCCGCTATTGGCCGGATCTGCCTGACAACGCCCTGGAGCCGGGCTACACTGGCATACGCCCGAAGATCAGCCGCGCCGGCCAGCCGCCGGCCGACTTCGTCATCGCCGGCCCCGCCACGCACGGCATACACAACCTTATCAACCTGTTTGGAATAGAATCACCCGGGCTGACCGCCTGCCTCGCCATTGCGCGGGCCGCGCGGCAAGCCCTTGGCTCTTGACGCACCGGCCTGTCCGGCCATCACCCTGAAAAATGAACGACTATATTCTGACCCTTTCCTGCCCCGACCGCATCGGCATCGTGCACAGCGTGACCGGATGGCTGCTGAACCTGCACGGCAATATCGTTGACGCCCAGCAGTTCGGCGACATCGAAGAAGAGCGCTTTTTCCTGCGCGTGCATTTCAAGCTGCCCCAGTCCGTCCCGGTGGAAGAGCTGAACCAGAAATTCGCGCCGGTGGCCGACAAGTTCGATATGCAGGCCCGCATCTACGACGCCCATCGCAAGGCGCGCCTGCTCATCCTGGTCAGCCGCCAGGGGCACTGCCTGAACGACCTGCTGTTCCGCACCCACAGCGGCCAGCTGCCGGTGGAAATCGCGGGCATCGTCTCCAACCACAACGACTACGCCGAACTGGCCGCTTCGTATCACGTGCCGTTCCATTACCTGCCCGTCACGCCGGAAACCCGGCCGCAGCAAGAGGCGCAGATCCTCGACCTGATCACCAAGGAAAACGTCGATCTGGCCGTGCTGGCCCGTTATATGCAGATTCTGTCGCCCAATCTGTGCAAAGAGCTGTCGGGCCGGGCCATCAACATCCACCACAGCTTTCTGCCCAGCTTCAAGGGCGCGCGCCCCTACCATCAGGCTTACGCCCGCGGCGTCAAGATCATCGGGGCCACGGCGCACTACGTAACGTCGGATCTGGACGAAGGCCCGATCATCGAGCAGGACATCGAACGGGTCAACCACTCCATGAGCGCCCACGAGCTTACCCAGGTGGGCAGCGACGTCGAATCCCTGGTGCTGGCGCGCGCCGTGCGCAGCCATGTCGAGCACCGCATCCTGCTCAACGGCAAACGCACCGTCGTGTTCCGCTAGAAGCCCGTTGACGCCACGCGACGGCCGACGGCTTGCCGCCTTCGGCCTTGCGAGGGCGATGCTCGAAAAACGAGCCTGGAGCCTGCGTCCCTACGCCTTATCCGGAAAAGGGTTCTGGCGAACGATGCTTTGCAGCCAGGCCTCGAACGCCAGCAGCGCCTCGCTGCGCTCGGCATGCGCGGGGTAACTGAAAAAATACGATTCGCGCACCGACAGGCCGCGCGGGAACGGCGTCACCAACTGGCCGGCGGCGGCCAGGCCGCGAACCAGAAAACGCGGAATCAGCGCCATGCCCAGGCCAACCTGCGCGGCCGCCAGCAGCATGGTGAACAGCTCGTAGCGGGGCCCCGCGCCCACCTCGGGCCGGTAGGGCTTGTCCTGCTCGCGATACCATTCGCGCCAGGCGTCAGGCCGCGACATCATGTGCAAGTGCGTAACGCGGGCCAGGGCATCGGGTTCGCTATGTATGAACGCCGCCATGTCGGGGGTGCAGACAGGCACCAGCTCCTGCTCCTCGAACAGCTTTATGCCCACCGTCCCCGGCCACATCTGCGGCGCATGGTAAATGGCGGCATCGAAGGGATGGTCGTTGAACTGGAAAGGCCGGGTGCGTATGGACAGGCTGACGGCGATATCGTTGTGGATTTTCTTGAATTCGGGCAAATGCGGCACGAGCCAGGTGGTCGCCAGGGTGGGCAGCACCGCCACATGCAGGCTGCGCCCCATGCCCGCGCCGGACATCAGCCCCAGGGTGTCCTTTTCCAGTTGCTCCAGATGATGGCGCACCCGCGCGGCATACTGGGTTCCCGCCTCGGTGAGGACGATGCGGCGCCGGATGCGGGTGAAAAGCTGCACGCCAAGCCGCTCTTCCAGGCTGTTCACCTGACGGAAAACGGCGCTGTGGGTCAATGACAACTCCTCCGCCGCGCGCGAAAACGAGCCCAGCCGCGCGGTCGCCTCGAAAGCCTGCAAAGCGCCCATATTGGGAATGCCGTGTCTCATCGCCGACTCCTGAAAAACTAGTGCAGTTTACGGAAATCGCACTATATTGTGCAATTTTATCAATTGCTTTGTGCTTTATGCTCACATATGCTTAGGAAATACTGAATTCCGCCCCCAACGCCGCCGCAGCCACATTCCGCGGCCCACCCATCGACCCGGTTTCCACGCAGTCAGACAAGACTTGATAAACATGGCGTTTTCGGCAAAAATACTTTAAACCTAAACTTATTACATCACGGAGCATCCTTATGTCCTCGGCCCCCTCGTTCCACTGGGAAGACCCCCTACTCCTGGATTCGCAGCTTACTGAAGAAGAACGCATGGTGCGCGACGCCGCCCAGGCCTACGCCCAGGACAAACTGCAGCCGCGCGTGCTCGAGGCTTTCCGCCACGAAAAAACCGACGCCGGCATTTTCAAGGAAATGGGCGAGCTGGGCCTTCTGGGCCCCACCATTCCCGTCGAATACGGCGGCTCGGGGCTCAACTACGTGTGCTACGGCCTTATCGCCCGCGAAGTCGAGCGCGTGGATTCGGGCTATCGTTCGATGATGAGCGTGCAGTC
>JBEBXF010000028.1:0-16320 GCA_040391725.1 Eoetvoesiella caeni
TATGCCGTGGGTTATATGCGGATTCTTGGCGAAGACGCCAGGCTGCACCGCTTTTATTCGCTGTATGCCGGATTCGCCTTGACCATGCTGGTCAGCCCGTTGATGAACAATGCGGGCGTGTATTGGATCGCCATAGAGTTGACCACGCTGGTGTCCACGTTTCTGGTGTGTTTCGAGCTGGGCAGGGAAAGCATTGAAGCCGCCTGGAAATACATTGTGGTCGTTTCGGCCGGGATAAGCCTGGCGCTTCTGGGCACCGTGCTGTATTACTGGGGCGCCAGCCTGGTGTTGGGCCCCAGCTACGACATGACATGGGCCGCGCTTGAGCAAGCCGCGCCGCGTATGAATCCTTCGATAAGCTTGCTGGCGTTCCTGCTTGTCGCGATAGGGTTTGGAACCAAGGTCGGGCTCGCGCCCACGCACACCTGGCTTCCCGATGCGCATAGCGAAGGGCCGACGCCTGTGTCGGTCATGCTGTCGGGCGCCTTGCTGAACACGGCAATGGTTGGTATTGCCCGGTATCTGCAAGTCAGCGACGCGGCTCATGTCGGCGCGCTGCCGCGCACGCTGGTGGTGGCGCTGGGCGCGCTTTCTTTGTTTGTCGCGGCCCTGTTCATCGTCCGCCAAACCAATATCAAGCGTTTGATGGCGTATTCCAGCATCGAGCACATGGGCATTCTGGCGCTGGCGTTCGGGTTTGGAGGCCCGCTCGGGGTGGCCGGCGCGCTTTACCACATGCTCAATCACTCGTTGAACAAATCGCTTATGTTCTTCGGGGCGGGTAATGTAATGAGGATATGGGGAACCAAAAACATAAGGGCCATACACGGCGTTTCCCGGCTCTTGCCTGTTTCCGGGCTGTTGTGGCTGCTCGGCGCCGTGGCGATCACCGGCGCACCGCCTTTTGGCTTGTTCTTGAGCGAGATCGTGATATTGCGCGCAGGGCTGTCCACAACCCACGCATGGGCCGTATTCTTGATGGCGCTCTTGCTGGTTGTGATTTTCGTTGGGTTCTTGAATCATTTCCGCGCTCTTTACTATGCTCCGCAACCGAACGGCTCTTCCGAGAAAACTCCTGATTCCGGGGCTGCCGCGCTCGTGGGTTTTCCCACGCTCTGGTGCACCCTGCCGATGTGGCTGGCTGCGATACCGTTGCTGGTCATGGGGCTGTGGTGGCCGGACTTCTTCACTCGATTCTTCGCTTCGGTAGCAAGCTGTCTAAGCGCGGGAGGTGGTTCATGAATATCGAAGATGTCGATGCCGAGCTTTTGCCAGCGCAATGCCGGACTCTGCTGGAGCAGGGGGGGCGGCTTGATTTCGCTTATGCCTGGTTTCCCGAGGACGAAGCCGGGCCCGAACTGCGTTACATTGCGCACCCGGCGCAACCCGGGCCTTTACAGGTCTGGCGCTGTCGTCCACGCGGCAGGCCAGTGCCCGATCTTGCCGGTGTTGCTCCTTTGATGTCCTGGTATGAGCGTGAGATGCACGACATGTGCGGAGTCTGTTTTGCGGATCGGGCGGAAACCGAGCCGTTGATGTTCCTGCCCGGGGCAAGCGCCAGCACCCCTCCTTTGGAGCGAGGCGATCCACGATTGATCTACAAGCCGATCGCCTATGCATTGCCCGAAATAGGCGGCCCGGATCGCGAGGATATCCAGTTGCTGCCGTTCGGGCCGGTCAGGGCCGATGTGTTCGAATCAGCGCAATTTGTTTTTTTCTATATAGGCGAAGCGATTTTGCATTACCATGCTCAGCTTTTTTTCAAGCATCGCGGCATGGAAAAGCGCTTCGAGGGGCTATTGCCGGAGTTGGGGGCGGTGCTGGCCGAGCGCGTTTCCGGTGTAGGCAGTCTTAGCCATGCTCTGGCATACAGCCAGGCCGTGGAGCAGGCCGCCGGATGCACGGTACCTTTGCGCGCGAAAGTCCTGCGCGTCATCCTGGCCGAGCTGGAGCGCATCTATAACCATTTGCATTATCTCGGCCATCTTTGCCACACGACGACGCTGAAGGTAGGCGAAGCCCAGGGCAAATATCTGGAAGAGCGCGCCAAGCAAGTGAACGGCCGCGTTGCGGGCGAAAGGCTTTTGCGCAATGTGGTCGTGCCGGGCGGCTTGCGGCACGACCTGCATTTGCATGGGTTGACATTTGACCTGCAGCGTTTGCAGGACGAGTTCGCTCCTTATGCGCGCATGCTCGAAACCAGCACGCCGCATCTCGACCGTTTGATTACGACGGGCTTGTTGACGCGCCGGGCGGCATTCGACCAGGGCGCAACGGGGCCTGTGGAGCGGGCATCGGGAAGCAGCCGCGACATGCGCCGCGACCAGGCGTATGCCGCTTACGGGGAGCTTCTGGTCTACGAGACTGTGCGGGATGCCGGGGATGCGCATGCGCGTCAACAGGTGCGTATTGCCGAAATCGAGAACAGTTTCGATCTGATCACGCAGGCCTTGAGCCGGCTCGACCCTGGGCCGGTGCATGTTCCCTGCATTCCCGAGCATGGCGGCGAGGGGTTGGGGTGGGCCGAGTCGCCCAGAGGGGCGCTTTATTATGCCGTCCATATTGGCGGCGATGGCCGTCTGGCTCGGGTAAAGATCAAGTCGCCGAGTTTCTCGAATTGGCGTGTTTTTCCTTTTACCGTGCACGACAGCAATATGATGGATTATGCAATCAACGAAGCCAGCTTTGGCCTGACCATGGCCGGCTGCGATCGTTAGGAGACGGCCATGCCAATGTGGACGCTGTATGGCTTACGCAAGGGAAAGGCAAGCACGGCATGGCCGGGGCCCGACGACGATGGACAGGCCGGCGTTTTGGGCATGCCGCGGTTCGCACCCGAAAAATGCCAGGAGGGATGCAGGCTTTGCGCGGATGCCTGCCTGCCGCAGGCGATTACCGTGAACGAGGCGCGTGAAGCGCATATATCCGTCGATTATGGGCGCTGCATCGAGTGCCAGGCCTGTGTACAAGCCTGCCCATCGGGAGCTTTTACCGAGTCTTCGGATTGGGCGTTCGGCGTGCGCCGGCGCGCAGACCTTGTATGGGCCGATGCCGCCGAGTCGCCCGACGGCCAGCAATTGCAGGGAAGCATCCGTCGGGTTTTCGGCCGAAGCCTGCATATACGCCATGTGGATGCAGGATCGTGCAATGGGTGCGAATCGGAGCTGCAGGCATTGAATAACCCGTTCTACAACCTGCACAGGCTGGGGATCTTTTTCACGGCCTCGCCGCGCTTCGCCGATTTATTGCTTGTCACCGGCCCGGTAACGTATGCCATGCGGGGGCCTCTTCTCGAGGCGTACGAGGCAATGCCCGAGCCCAAGTTCGTCATGGCCATGGGCACATGCGCGGTATCGGGCGGCACGAACGGCGGAGGCTACGCGTGCGCCCGGGGCCTGGACGGAATTCTCCCTGTGGATGTGTATTTGCCGGGGTGTGCGCCCAACCCGGCGGCGATCATCCACGCGCTTTTGCTGTTGCTCGAACGTGACACGCAAAAAGTGCATGGTGGGCGCCAGGAACAGGAGGGATGAAATGCCTGAAGGTCTGGTTTTCATGTTCTGGCTGATGAGCGCAGGCTTGGCGGCGGCCTTGCTGCGCCGGGTCGTTTGCGCGCGCTTGTTGATTTGCGCCGCAGCCCTCATTGGAATGGTTGCGGCGGCCGCGGCTTTGCCGCGGGGCGATCCGGCGCTGGAGATGCCGTTTAAGCTGGCTGGGCAGCTCGTGACGTTCAATTATGCTCCGCACGCTTTGCTTCTGTTGGGATTCGGCCTGTTGCCGGCCGTCGTTGCGGTTGGCTTGCGCAGTCCCGTCGAGAGGAACGGGGCGGGGTGGCTGGCCGGTGCGGCGGTGGCGCTGTTGGGAGCATTGGGCGTTTTTGGCGCGCAGGATGCCTACTCGTTTTTGATTTCGTGGGAATTGATGAGCCTTGGGGCGGCCGTCATGTTGTTGGCGGAACGGCTGTCGAAAGACTATGGAAAATCCGTGTTGTTCATGTTGGCCCTGCTTGAATTCGGTGCGGTGGCGATTCTGCTTGCCGTGTTGTTGCTCGGGCATGCTGGCGGCGATATGGCTTTTTCCAGCTTTGCGGCGGGTGCCGAGTCCATGTCCGCCTCGAGCCGCGTTCTGGTGGGTGTACTGCTGCTTGCGGGGTTCGGCGCCAAGCTTGGCTTGCTGCCTTTTTACGAGTGGCTTCCCCATGCCTACGGTTCGGGAAGCGGGGCTTCCGGGGCGATTTTGTCGGGTGTGGTGCTGAATGCCGCCTTTTTTGCGTTGGCCAGAGGCTTGACGAGCTGGCTGCCGGCTTCTGGAACATGGTTGTTCCTGTTGGGCGCCGTTGTCACCATGGTCGGAGCCGTTTCGGCCATTCTTGCCGCCTTTTTCGCCTTCCAGCAAGACGATTGGCGACGCCTGCTTGCGTTTTCGACGGCGGAGAATGCCTCGATCGCCGTTACGGTGCTTGGCGCCGGCCTTATCTTTCGCGAGGGAGGGCATTCCGAACTGGCTTCGCTTTCCTGGACGGTGGCGATTCTGCACCTTTGCGGCCATGCGTTGTGCAAAGGCGGATTGTTCGTCTGCGCAGATGCGATTTATTCGGCGGGGGCTGGATACGCCATCGTGCAAGGCGGGTGGTTGCGCAGGGCGGGGACGGGATTCGGCGCTGGAGCTTTGCTCTGCGTCATGAGCTTGGGCGCGATACCTCCGCAAATAGGCTTTGCCAGCGAATGGTTCGTCTTCCAGACTTTGTTCCAGGGTTTTCATCTGGCCAGCCTGACGGGCAAGCTCATTCTGGCGCTGGCGGGCGCTGGCCTGGCGCTTACGGCGGCGGTTGCTCTGGCGACCTTCATCAAGTTGTTTGGCGTCGGATTGCTGGGAGCGGGCGATAAAGCCGCCCAACGGGAAATCGGTGCGCGCTACGCCTATTGTGTATTGCTGCTTGGATTTGCCGCGCAGGCGGCGGCGGTCAGCCTGCCGTTGTGGCTGCCGGTATTGAACGGCATGGATTTTGCGCCCGCGGGGTTGCCGGGCGCGGGCTCGATGGTCGATGGCTGGACTCTGGTGCCGCTGACCAGCGCCTTCGCATTCATTTCGCCCACCAAGCTCGTCATCGTCATGCCTTTGCTGGCCTTGCTGCCTTTGCTCTTGCTGTTCAATGTCCGTCGGCATGCTGTTTGCCGCAAGCATGTCTGGTATGGCGGCATGCGGGAAAATCCGCAGCGGGCGGCCACCACCTCGCTGAGCTTTTCCAATGCCATGCGGACCGTATATCGGTTTGTATACCAGCCTACGCAAGATACATCGCGGGAACACCGAGCCAGCGCCTATTTTGTGCACAAGCTCGATTTTCGTCACGAGGTTTCCAGCATCTTCGATCCATTCGTATTCCAGCCTCTGCGGCAAGCCGTCTGGCGTGCCGCAGGGCGGCTGCGGGCTTTGCAATCGGGCGATCTGAACGTCTATCTTGCGCTTGTGGGCGGACTTCTGATAGCCGTGCTTTTCGTGACTCTATTGCAATGACCCGGCGGATCCTTGATTTCCTGGGTGCTATGAACTTCCTGTGATCTCGGCTCGTAGAAAAACAATGCGAACCTGCGTCAAATGATGTTTGTGGCGCTGCAAAAAGCCGCGCAGCTTTTCCTCGATATCGATCAGTTCGATGCAATGAGGATGATGCGGCGGCGTGGTTTCCGTATTTTGAATGGATAGCGTTGTTCCTCTGAGATAGCCGGCGTGCACTTGATGGAGGATGGCCTGCTCGATACCTTCGCGAGAAGCGTGGTGCAGCAGGTGCGCGGCGAGCGAGGGGCGAAAGACGCGATGCAGTCTGCGGGATGGCTGGGCTTTCAGGGATGACTGGAAATACAAACGCAGGGAAACGATATTGTTCACGAAGCACTCCTCTCTTCAGCGCTGTTCATGGAGGATGCCGCGGGTGCGGCGCTTTTGCGGAACTCGGCAAGATCCGCCAGACGCAGTCCCTCGGGAAACAGGGCGTGTTTTCCCAACCCCAGCCGCTGCGAGCGATAGATGCCGGTATGGCCTGAAAACAGGTAGCTGACGACGCATGCCAGAGCCGCGAAGATGCCGATCTGCGGTCCGAACAGCTCTATGGCCATGATGGTGGATGCAATGGGGGTGTTGGCAGCCCCGGCGAACACGGCGACGAAGCCCAACCCGGCCAATACCGGAAAAGGCAGGGGGAGCACATAGGCCAGGGCGTTGCCCAGCGTGGCGCCTATGTAAAACAGAGGAGTGACTTCTCCGCCTTTGAAGCCGGCCCCGAGGGTGAGCGCTGTAAAACCCAGTTTGCCCAGGAAGTCGTAGCTGGGTAACGGTTGCTGGAATGCCTGCACGATGGTCGGGATGCCCAGGCCAAGGAACTTGTCGGATCCGGTGAACACCAATGCAAGTGCCGCTACGATGGCCCCGCCGACCATGGGACGCAAGGGCGGGTATTTGATATGCCGTTTGAACCGGCGGCCGATGCCATGCGTAACATCCGCAAACAACATGCCGACGATACCGAATACAATGCCGGCGGCAAGGGCCGCAAACAAGGTTGCAGGCGATACCGGCGGTACGAATGGCACGGTATACAGCGTGTGATGCACGCCAAGCAGCGCGGGTATCTGGTCGCCGACGATGGCGGCGGCCAGGCATGGAAATATGGCGTCGTATCGCAGCCGGCCGATGGCCAGTACCTCCAGCCCGAAGATCGCGCCGGCAAGAGGGGTTCCGAACACCGATGAAAATCCCGCGCTGATGCCCGCCATCAGAAGAATGCGCCGGTCTTCCTTGCCCAGTTTGAACAAATGCGTGAGGCGGTCGGCCAGCGCGCCGCCCATTTGCACGGCCGTGCCTTCGCGGCCGGCGGAGCCTCCGAACAAGTGCGTGGCGATGGTGCCGAGCAATATAAGAGGCGTCATGCGTTTGGGGACGATGCGTTTGGGGTCGTGGATTTCGTCGATGAGCAGGTTGTTGCCGGCTTCGACCGACTGGCCCAGCCGATGATAAAGCCAGCCGACCATAAAGCCCCCGAAAGGCAATAGCCAGAGCAGCCACGGATACTTCAGACGGGTATCCGTGGCCCAGTCCAGGGAAATCAGCAATATTGCCGAGGCGAGGCCGGCGAGCGCGCCGGCAAGTGTGGAAAGAGCCAACCAGCGGGCAAAGATGGATAGCATTGCCAACTGCTCGAAGGGTTTCTTTTTCTTCATGAGAACCAGGTTTGCAGGGTGAAAACACAAAACCTGGACTGGGTGAGGCGGCCCGGCAATAAAAAATGCCTACAACTTCCCTGTCCAGGAACTTGTAGGCATCATCAGCCGCGCAAGGCGGCGGTTAGCGGAGGCATGCCATCTCCGTAAGCAGACGGATTATATCGTATTTATTTAGCGCAATCAGGAGGCACTGCCGTGCAAAAAGCGGATCGCCATTTTCCCGCATCGGTGCTAGCATATACACGCGGAGATGGCATGCCTCCCAATCCAACCGCCGCCTTGCGCGGCTGATGATGCCTACGGTTTCCTTATCCTGGAGAGCGTTATGCATTATCTATTTTGCGATTCGGCATCCCTGGGAGGCCGCCATGGCTGAAGGCATGCAAATCTCCCGCATACAGGCGCGGGAAATCCTGGACTCGCGCGGCTATCCGACGATTGAAGTATTCCTGGCGCTTGCCGACGGGACAACCGCGATTGCCGGCGTTCCGGCAGGTGCGTCGACCGGGCGGCACGAAGCCGTAGAGCGTCGTGATGGCGACGTCGGCCGTTACCAGGGCAGGGGCGTGCTGAAAGCCGTCGATAACGTAGTGGAAGTCATTGCGCCCGCCTTGATGGGCATGCGGGCGGACGACCAGCGGGGCATCGATTCTGCGCTGCTCATGCTGGATGGAACTTCCACCAAAGAAAATCTGGGTGCCAATGCAATATTGGGGGTTTCTCTGGCCTGCGCTCGTGCGGCGGCTCGATCAGGTGGTGTCGAGCTGTATCAGTATCTGGGCGGGGCGCAGGCTCGCATATTGCCCATGCCTATGTTCAATGTGCTGAACGGAGGCAAGCATGCCCGCAACGGTTCCGATATCCAAGAGTTCAAGCTGATTCCTGTCGGCGCCGAGACGTTTCGGGAGGCGTTGCGGTTCGGTGCGGAAGCTTATCATGCCTTGCACGATATATTGTGCGAGGGCGGGGCATCCGCTTTAGTGGGAGATGAGGGCGGCTTTGCTCCGTCGTTGGCAACAAATTGCGCCTACCTCGATCTTCTGATGCAAGCCATAGAGCGTGCCGGATATCGACCGGGAGAACAGATCGCCATTGGCGTGGATGCGGCCGCCACAACGTTCTGCAATGGCGGAACCTATGCCTTGCAGAGGGACGGACAATTGCTTTCCACGTGCGAAATGATCGAGTACTGGGTGGATTGGCTGAGGCGCTACCCGATAGTCTCGCTTGAAGACCCTCTTGATGAAGACGACTGGATGGGCTTCCAGAGCATTACTTCCCGTGTGGGGAACAGAGTGCAGATCGTTGGTGATGACCTTTTCGTCACAAATCGGGAGTTTCTGCAGAAGGGAATCGAGATGGGATGCTGCAATTGCATATTGATAAAGCCCAATCAGGTCGGCACAGTCACTGAAACCATGGACGCTGTGCGCGCAGCGCAAGCGGCGAGTTACGCATGCATGGTGTCGCATCGTTCCGGAGAGACCCAGGACACGAGCATCGCGGATCTTGCCGTGGCGTTGAACTGCGGCCAGCTCAAGGCCGGCGCTCCCGCAAGGGGAGAACGGGTGGCCAAGTACAACCGTCTGTTGCAGATTGAAGACAAATTAGGTTCCCGGGGGGTATTTGCCGGGAGGCTGGCTGTTCCGAAACGGGAACATCCCTTTGCTTTCGTTTCTTAGGATATTCAGGATCCATATTGGACGCAGTGTGAGCCCTGACCCGATTACCGTTGACGATGTGGTGTAGGCAGTATTGAAGTGGCTATCGCGCAGAGCGAGTACCGTTTTGACTGCGCGGTTCGAGCCTAATTGTCTGGAGGCAGGCATCATGAAAGGCTACCAAGTGACATTCTTTACCGTGCAGGATCGCCGTCACGGCCATAAACAACTGAGCGACTGGCTGCTGGAGCTTGCAAAGTCCATGCAGTTGCGCGGTGCGACGCTGATCGGCGCGCAGACGGGCATTGGCGGCAGGCACCGGTTTCATTCCACGCATTTTTTCGAGCTTACGGACCAGCCGCTCGAAATCACCATGATCGTTTCGGAAGAAGAGTCCGCCAGATTGTTCGAGCGGTTGAATGCGGAACCGAACCTGGAGCTGTTCTACGCGAAGTCGCCCGTCGAGTTCGGCGTCATCGGGCACGCGGAGCCATAGCCGCATGCGCCTCGGCGGTTAGAAAGGCAGCCTTGCGGCTGCCCGCGGTTCGAGCGCCGCTTAGTCGCGTGTTTCGTAGACTCCGAGCTTGCGATGCAGCGGGGATTCGTCGGCCAGGAAGAAGAAGGCTGGCTTGTCGACGGATCGGTTGGTGAGCGTAACGGTGCTGAACCCCGGCGCGCAGCAGGTGTCGGCCTCTTCCAGCGTAAAGGTTTCGCCCTGGATGCGAGCTTCGGCGGCGCCTTCGATCAGGTGCATGACCACGGCGGGCGACCGCACGGGCAGCGACAGGACTTGGCGAGGGCGCAGCATCAATGCGTAGAATCCAAGAATATTCTGTGCGTCGCCGCCGGTTTCAGGGTTGATATAGGTAACCTGCACGAATTCCCGATCGGGCCGATCGGCGGCGATGGATTGCAGCGCCGCCTTGGTATCGGCCCATGGGTAGCGCATCATCGGGTAGGCTTTGTCGGAGCGTTGGAAGGCTGGGGTGGGAACGATGCCTCCGCTGCAGTATTGGCGTTCGCCGTTGCCGGGCTGTACGGCCTGCGGGTCGCGGTCCACGTGATAGGACGCTTCCAGGTAATGCACGAGCGGCAGATCCAGCACGTCGAGCCAGACCACGGGTTCGTCACCGTCGTGGCCGTGCTCGTGCCAGGTTCCGGTGGGCGTCAGGATGAGGTCGCCGCGGCTCATGGAACACTTTTCGCCATTGACGGTCGTGTAGGCGCCTTCGCCTTCGACGATCATGCGCAGGGCGTTCGGTGTGTGGCGGTGGGCGGGCGCCCATTCGCCGGGCATCAGCAATTGCATGCCCAGGTACATGGCGCTGCTGGCCTGCATTTTTTCCAGGCCGTGTCCCGGGTTGGCCAGCACCAGCACGCGCCGTTCGGCCTTGTCGATGGGAGTCAGCTCGCCGGCTTGAAGCAATAATGGGCGCAGGGACTTGTAGGCCCAATGGACGGGCCGGGTTTTGATCTGGGGAATGTCGGGTGGCAGCACCGAGCGCAAACTGGGCCAGAGAGGCACCAGATTTTGTTGCGTGAGCGCATCACGATATGCTACGGGTAGATCTTCAAGACGACCGAGTTCCAGCATGACAGACTCTCCTTTACGGAAAAGGTGCGATCGGGCAAAAAGGTGGCGAGTTCGTCATCTGTATTGCCGCCAAGCGCCAAAGATTGGACGACTACCAAGACAACCAGCGAGGGTTATCCCTCTTACGTAAGCATACATATAATTTGTATACTTACGATTAGTATACGTTTATTGATTCGAGAGTGAATAAGGGAAAACCCTAGGATTGTTATGAGTGAAGAATCGACCTTTGAAGACATCAACAGCCTGCCGGGCTATTACATCCGGCATTTGCACCAGATTTCAGTGGCGATATTCCTGCAGCAGACCGAGGAATTCGCCATTACCCCGGTCCAGTTCGCCGTGCTTCGTTTCGTGGCGGCCAACCCGGATATCGATCAGCGCACGGTGGCCAAGGCGGCCGGCCTGGATGCCTCGACCACGACGGGGGTGATAGACAGGCTGGAGGCGCGTGACCTGCTGAAGCGGCATGCCGCCCCGAAAGACCGCCGGGTCAAGCATGTAAGCGCAACGCCCGCGGGGCGCAAATTGTTGAAGGATATGCACGCGGCGGTTCAGCGGGCGCAACGGCTTATGCTGGAGCCTTTGCCCGAGTCCGAGCGCAAAGAGTTCGTGCGCATGCTCAATGTGCTGGTGGTTGCCAACAACGAGCTGAGCCGCGCGCCAAAGAAAAACAAAGAGTAGTGAGGTGGCGTGTGATGGCCGGGATCAGCCCGCCGCTTGCAGCATGGCGCCTTCGTGCTCGACGTGCGAATGCAGAAACTGCGCAAACGCTTGCGCCGCGGGCGACAGGGAGCGGTGGGCGGGCGTGAAGATGGAAATCTTGCGCGTAATGGTCGGGGCCGTCAGGGTGCAGGCATGCAGGTCGAAGGCGGGCAGCGTGGGATGGTTGTTCATGGGCAGGACGCTTATGCCGATGCCGGCCCTGACCAGGCTCAGCACCGTGGTTGCAAACGAGACTTCGTTGACGATGTTCAGGCTCAGGCCATGGGCGGACAGGGCCTTGTCGATCAGCTTGCGGATCGGGCTTTTGGCGGCCAGGGCGATAAAGGGCAGGCCGCGCAGGTCGCCCCAGCTTACGGTTTCACGCTGCGCCAAAGGGTGATCGCGCCGGCACAGGGCGATGAAGCGGTCGTCGAACAGATGGTCTTCGTGCAGGCCTTGCTCGAGTTCGTTCGAGGTGCCGATGCCGAAATCGACGTTGCCTGAGAGCACGGTGCTCATGATGTCTTCTTCGGCCACGTCGTGCAGCGTGAATTGCACTTCGGGGTGGATTTCCTTGAACAATTTGAACGTGGTCGACAACAGGCCCGAGGAAATCACGGTCGAGGCGACGATGCGCACGCGGCCGGTGTGCAGCGACGCCAGATCGTGCATGTCCGAGACGGCGCTTTCCAACGAAGCCAGTATGTTTTCCGCCTTGCGGTAAAAGCCCGTGCCGGCTTCCGTCAAGGCCACCATGCGCGTGTGGCGGTCGAACAATTTAACCTGGACTGCGTTTTCGAGTTCTTTGATCAACGTGCTCAGCGCGGACTGCGTGACATGCATTTTCTGGGCGGCCAGGGTGAATTGGCCTGTTTGGGCAACGAAGATGAAGGCGCGCAATTGCCGCAGCGTAATGTCCATGGTCCTGCTCCGCTAATTGATCAAATTATATTATGAATTAATCTAAATTAATAATTTGTATGATAAGTCGGCTTCCTATTAAATAGCAAAAAAAGGGTGGTTCCGATGCTCGTGCCGGCTGCCGGAGATGCCGGCCGGAACAGCGAAGGGCCGCCGAGTCGGGTTGAGCGTGCCGCGCAGTGACGGCACGCGGAGTTTGCGAGGAGGAAGGCGATGAAGATGGAAAATCCGATGCGGGACTACAGCGCGCATCCGTTGTACAGGACGCTGCATCAGTTCTGGCATCCTGTTGCGTATTCCAGCGAGGTGGGCGAGAAACCCACGCAAGTGGTTTTGCTTGATCAGGCGATCGCCCTGGCCAGGATAGACGGCAAGGTGGTGGCCTTGGCCGACCGATGTGCGCATCGCGGCGCGGCCTTGTCCAAGGGCGCCATCGTCGAGGGCAATTTCGAGTGTCCGTATCATGGCTGGCGCTACGATGTCCAGGGCCGGTGCACGAAAATCCCCGCCCGCAACGAACTGGTCGAGGTAATGAAGCCCGCCATCCAGGCTTTCCAGGTCTGTGAGTCGGCGGGCATGGTGTGGGTGTGCCTGGAGTCGGCGCCGAAATTCAGCGTGCCCGATTTTGCCGAATACGACGACCCGCAGTACCGGCTCATCCAGGGGCCTGTCTACGATTGGGAAACCAGCGCGCCGCGGCGGCTGGAGAATTTCGTCGATTTCTCCCATTTCGCCTTCGTGCACGACGGCAGCATCGGCAGCCGTTCGCGGCCCGAGGTCGATACCGTCGAGCCGTGGCGCGAGGAAGGCGTGCTGCGCTTCGAGCGGCCGCCCATCAAGGAGCCCAGCGTAGGCCAGAAGCGCAAGATGCTGGGCATCGAGGGCGACGAGTGGATCGCCGTGGCGAACTCCTATCGGGTGATGATGCCGCACGCGGTTCATCTGCGCAGGACGTTCGAGAACGGCAAGCGCTACGTGCTGATGATGGCCGCGTCGCCGGTCTCCGCCACGCGAACCCGCAGTTTCTGGTGGATAGCCCGCGATTTCGGCATGGAGCCCTAAAACGACGCTATCCTGCTGGATTTCGAAAGAGTGGTGCTTGAACAGGACAAGCCGGTCATCGAGTCCCAGCAGCCCAAGCTGGCGCCCATGGT
Source organism: Eoetvoesiella caeni (assembly GCA_040391725.1). Classification (GTDB taxonomy): domain Bacteria; phylum Pseudomonadota; class Gammaproteobacteria; order Burkholderiales; family Burkholderiaceae_B; genus Eoetvoesia; species Eoetvoesia caeni_A. The sequence goes on from JBEBXF010000028.1 coordinate 13,256, forward strand.
CGGCGAGGAAATACGCCTGGAATTGCCCGTGGGCGGAGCCGATGCCGTGACGCTGGCATACCGGCGCTGGTTCATCGAGCTCATTCGCGAGTATCAGGCGCGCGACCAGGGCCAGGGCGCCCAGGCCGTGGCCAAAGTGGCATGAAAGGAGACACGGCATGAGCGGAAATGAACAACGGCCTATGCAGCAAAAACGCATCAAGCTGGGGTGCGCGGGCCGGGGAGTGCAGAATTCGGCGCCCGGCAATCCCGTATCGCTGCAGGAGCTGCCCATCGACACCCAGTTTCGCATGGTCGTCGAATCGGGCGTCTTCGACTTTTTCGACCGGCTGCCTCTGGCCGACAAGGTCGACGACTACATCAAGGCGGTCGAGAAATACGACTTTCCGGTCTGGGGTTCGGCATGGACCTACCGAATCGGCGACGAACCCCTGAAGGTGCTTGAGGGCCATTTGGCCAACTGCGCGGCGACCGGCGTGCGCTATCACAACATGATGGTGCTCACGCATCACGCCCGGGGCCATGTGGTGACGGACGAGGAATTGGTGGATCTGTACCTGCGCTCGTACGAGTTGGGCCAGAAATACGGCATACAAATAGGGTTCGAGGCCCATATCCTGATGTGGTCCGAAGACTTCCGCAGGGTCGCGCCCGTCGCCGAGAAGATCAGGAAGCGCGGAGTCCCCTTCAATTTCGTCATGGACTACAGCCACTGCATCTTCAAGATAGGCAATCCAGCCGAACAGGACATCTCGGGCATACGCGAGGACGTGGCGGCGGGACGGCTGGTGCTGGATCCGTTCGAGGACGGCAACCTGGTGGACGAATGGCTGTCGATGAACATGCTCTGGTGGCAGCAGAACAGGCCGGCCGTGCCCAATGGACCGGTCAATATCTGGGCCAAGGGCGACGACGGCAAGCCGGGCAGGGGCGTGCAGTACCCGTTCGTCCGGCCCCGTCCAGGCGAATGGTATGACGAATGGCATGCCTATTTGCTGGAGCCCACCAAGGAAGTCGTACGCAAGACGCTGCGGTACCACCTTACGCACGAGGACAGCCCTCTGGAACTGATGACGGTCGACTACATAAACCTGCCCGATTACGGACTCGGCGTGCAGTACAACACGTTTGAAAGCAGCGTTGCCGTGGGCCGCTTCATACGCGAAACCTACAGTCAGATCGAAAAAGAACTGAACGCCCGGGAGGTCGCCGAACCCATTACCTGAACAGGCGGCTTGGCCGCGCACCATCCGATTCCAGCCACAGAGCAAAAAAAGCATATAACCGAGACACAAACGATCCTGCCGGCGCTTTCGCAAGGCGCGGCCGGAGCGCTTCAAAAGGAGGTAGCCATGGGAGTGGAAGCTGCAATCCGCGGCGCAGGCCGCATCGATGCATCACAGGAAGCGCCGCCGCAAACGGCGGCGCCGGTGGACGAGGTACTGCCACCCAACAGACTGTTCTTTTTCGGCCTGCAGCATGTGCTGGTCATGTATGCCGGCGCAATCGCCGTACCTATCCTGATCGGCGGGGCGGCCAAGCTTTCCATGGAGGAAATCGGGCTGCTGATCAGCGCGGATCTGTTCGTCTGCGGCATCGCCTCCATCATCCAGTCGGCGGGCATCTGGAAGTTCGGCATCAGGCTGCCGTTGATGATGGGCTGTACCTTTGCGGCGGTTCCGCCCATGATGGCCATGGCGGCGAACCCGGACACCGGCCTGCTGGGCATGTTCGGGGCCATCATCGCCGCCGGCCTTGTCACCATCCTGCTTGCGCCGCTGGTGGGGCGCCTCATCAAGCTCTTTCCGCCGCTGGTCACCGGAACGGTCATCACCGTCACGGGCCTGAATCTCATCCCGGTCGGCGTCAACTGGGTGGCGGGCAGGGGGCCGGCGACCGGCGATCCAGTCAACTTGCTGATCACTTTCATCGTGCTGCTGTCCATCATCGCCATCTCGAAATACGCCAGCGGCTTTTTGCGCAATATCGCGGTGCTCATCGGCATCGCCGTCGGCTTCGTCGTGGCGGCCCTGCTGGGCAAGGTCGACTTCTCGCGGGTCGGGCAGGCCGGGTGGTTCGAGCTCATTACGCCTTTCCACTTCGGCATGCCTCATTTCGAGATCGGCCCCATCATCGCCTTGTCCATCATCATGATCGTCGTCATGGTGGAGACCACCGGCATGATGCTGGCGGTGGCCGAAATGGTCGGGAAAAAGGTCGGCTCCAAGGACATTACCCGGGGATTGCGGGTCGATGGCCTGGGCACGCTGATCGGGGGCGTCTTCAATACCTTTCCCTATGTCACGTATTCGCAGAACGTCGGCCTGGTCGGCGTGACGGGCATCAAGAGCCGATGGGTCTGTGCCATGGGCGGCCTCATCATGATTGTGCTGGCGCTTTTCCCCAAGCTGTCCATCCTGTTCGCCCTGATTCCCCAATCGGTGCTGGGCGGGGCGGGCATCGTGATGTTCGGCATGGTCGTGGCGACCGGCATCAAGGTTCTGGCCGAAGTCGACTACAAGAAGGAAAGCAGCCGGCACAACCTGTTCATCCTGGCGGTGAGCGTCGTCATGGGCTTGATACCCATGGTGAATCCGGGCGTCTTCAGCCTGTTGCCAAAGTGGATGTCGCCGTTCACGCACAGCGGCATCGTCCTGGCGGCGGTGACGGCCTTGCTGCTGAATTTGTTCCTGAACGGCTACGACGGCAAGCTGTCGGACGATGCATTGGCCGAAAAGGCATGATCGGGGTTGCGGAAGCCGGCGCCCGGGGTTCGCGCGCCGGCCCGGATCCCGGGCGCATGCTGGTTTTCGGTTCGGGTGTGGTCAGGCACTGGACACCTTCATGAAAACCATCGTATAATCAAGAGCTTTTCCGGCTGCGTTGAGCGTTTGGATACGCTTTAAGGCAGCCGGAAAAATACTTGAAGAAGCAATTGCCAGGTTATGCAAGTGTTTCCAGTGTGTATGGAAACCACCTGCGGTTGCAGCAAATAGAGCTATATATGCCCAAGATGAAAACCAAGCGGGGCGCTGCCAAGCGCTTCCAGGTCCGTGGTAGCGGGT
>JBEBXF010000029.1:0-16244 GCA_040391725.1 Eoetvoesiella caeni
CAGCAGGAAGTCGTAATTGTTCCAGCGGTCGACATTGCCCGTCATGCCCTTGGCCGCCAGCAGCTTGGCCACGAACGGCGCCGCCGGCCGGTCCATGAACCAGCGCGAGATGCGCAAGCCGCGCGGCAGGCGCTCTATTTTGGAACGCAGTTGCGCATATTCTTCCGAGCCGCCCAGAGTATTGGCGTGCACATAGGAAAGATGCGAGAAATCCAGCAGATTGTCGTTCACCAATTGATAGTTGACGTCGTAGTGCAGGCGGCCCGGCTTGGTGCAGGCCCAGTCCGGGTCGTCCAGCCAGTGCGTGTCGGGAATCAGGCTTTCGTCCGCCGACGCAGCATCGCCCATCCACAGCCATATCCAGCGATGGCGCTCGACCACCGCGTAGCTGCGCACATGCGCCTTGGGGGGAATCTGAGACTGGCCGGGGATCTCGATACAGGCGCCGACCGGATTGAAAAGAAAGCCGTGGTACATGCACCGGACGTTATCGCCTTCTTTGCGCCCTATGGAAAGCGGCGCGCCGCGATGGCAGCAGCGGTCGTCCAGCGCATGGATGACGCCGGCCTCGTCGCGCCAGAAAACCAGCCGCTTGCCGCAAATGGTGCGCGCCATCAAACCATCCGCCTCGACCTCATGCGACCAACCGGCCACATACCAGCAGTTCTTCATGAACATGATTCCAGTCTCCGTAAACTCGCGAGTCAAACGCTTTGCGCAGCCCGCGCTATCAATGCCTTGAGGCGATCCGCGTCGTCGATTTCCAGCATGGCCAGCAGGGCGAAGCGGCCCAGCAGCGTCAAGGCTTTTTGTTCGCCGGCCTCACCTAGCACCCGGCACAATTCCGTATACACGGCATCCAGTTCGAGATCGTTCATGCGGACCTCCGTTCAGTTGCCTTGCCCAGCAGAACAGCCAGGGCGTCGACAAGCTCCTGTCCCGGCAAGGCAAGCCAGCGGCCGAAAACATGCCCATCGGGCCGCACCACATACACCCCGCCCGCCTGGGCGCCATAGAGTTCAGCCACCTTGCCGTCCGGATCGACAAGATATTCGCCGCCGCCGGCATCTTGCTCCCGGCGGCATACAGCCAGGGCGCGGACTCCAAGCCCGGCCTCGCGCAGGCTCGCGACGGCCTGGTTCAGGTCGCCCGGCAGGCGCGCGGCATCGCCGAAAGCCAGCACCAAAAACTCGCCCGCCCGAACCAGCTGCGTGACATGCACGGTCGACTCGTGCCCCTGGGCATCCACATGCCGCAATGGCGCGCTTTGCAGAACCGCGCCGCGCTGCGGCCCCGCGGTGAAACTGGCATCGTGGTCGCCGGCGGCGACGGCGGGAGAGTGTTCGTAATGAATGGCGCTGGTCTGGCGCGGATTGATCAGGGACCGGACGCCCGGAGTGTCCAGGGCCAGGTCGAGCACCGCCTCGCGCATCATCTGGAATGCAAACGTGGGCGGGGCCATGAATTCGGTGCTTTTCATGCCTTGCCTCAGGTTTTCGCGTGCCGCGAAAACGCGCTCGACCGAGTAGGAATCGAGCAGCGACGGATCCGCCCGCCCGTTCACGACGGCCGCCAGCTTCCAGGCCATGTTGTCGACGTCGTCGATGGCCGAGTTGGCGCCGCGCACGCCGAAGATCGGCACCAGATGCGCCGCATCGCCGGCGAACAGCACGCGGCCGTGCCGATAGCTGTCCAGCGTGAGCGCGTTGGCCTTGTACAGCGAGATCCACAGCGGCGACCATTCGGCGGTCTCGCCTATCATTTCGAGGTGCGCCTGGACCCGCGGCAAGACGTTTTCGGCCTTGACGGCTTCTTGGGGGTCTTCGTCGTCCCGGATCTGGTAGTCGATGCGCCAGATGTCGTCGGGCTGCTTGTGCATGAGTATGGTCGAACCCGGATTCGAGGGCGGGTCAAACCATGCCAGCCTTTCGGTGGGCAAGCTGCTTTTCAGCGCAATGTCCGCAATAATATAAATGCCTTCGTAGGCGGTGCCCTGCAAATGCAGGCCCAGGGCTTCGCGCACCTTGCTGCGGCCGCCGTCGCACGCCATGACCCAATCGGCCTGGATGCGGTATGGCTTGCCGTCTTGTTCGACGTCGAGCAGGACGCCGTCGTCCTGCGGCGCGACACCCGTTACCCGATTGGCCCAGCGTATGTCGGCCAGCCCGGAATAAGGCTCGAGCGCACGCACGAGGTATTCCTCGATGTAGTACTGCTCGATGTTGATCATGGGAGGCAGATGCTGGTTGGCATCGTGCGGCATCGAAAAATGCAGCACCTCCTGGTTGCGGTAATACGAGCGGCCGCCCGTCCAGGGCAGGCCTTTTTCAAGAATATCGCCCACGGCGCCCAGCCTTTCGAAGATTTCCAGGCTGCGTCGTGAAATGCAGATGGCGCGGCTGCCGAAGCAGACGGAATCGTCCGCCTCGATGACCACGGACTTTATGCCCTGCACTGCCAGAGCCAGGGCGGCGGTAAGACCCGCCACCCCGCCGCCGACAATGACAACACCGTGATGCTCGGTTTCCGAGCCATCGCGCGGCCTGGCCTGCCGCTTGATGAACTCGAAGGGATATGGCTTTAATTCTATGCTCATGTCGCGTCCGTTAAAACAACCTTTCGATCAATCGACATATTTCCATTTGCCATCTTTAACCTCGACCAATACCTGGCTGCGCTCATCCGCGCCGTTATGATCCTCTTTCGTCAAGCTATAGACGCCCTGCGTCACCACCAGATCCTTGACATTTTCAAATGCATCACGAAGCGCCAACCGGAATTCCGGCGTGCCGGGCTTAGCCTTTTTCAGAGCGACAGGAACGACGTGCTCCAGGAACAAATACGCATCCCACGCCATACCTCCAAACAACGAGGTCGATCCCGGCCCATGCTTTTTTTCAAACTCCTTGACATAGGATAGCGCCACCGGCTTGATCACATTGTTATCAGGCAATTGCTCGGCCACGAGCATAGGAGCCACCGTCATGAGGGTGCCCTCGATCGCCTTGCCGCCGATACGCAGGTAGTCGTTATTGGCAACGGCCTGCGTCTGGTATTGAGTTCCGGCATAGCCGCGGTTCTTGAGCTCGATCTGCGGCATGGCCGCGGGCGTCCCTGCGGCGGCGATGAGAACGGCGGCGGGCTTGGCCGCAATGATTTTCAGAGCTTGGGAAACGAAACTGGTGTCCGTGCCGCCGAATCGCTCAACACTGACGATCTTGATTCCAGCCGCCGGCGCGAACTTCTTGGCCTCGTCGATGAATACCTGACCATAGGCATTGTTCATGCCGATGATGGACAGCGTCTTTTCACCACGTTTCTTCATGCTGTTGAAGATTTTATTGAGCTGGATCTCTTCGGAAGGCGGCATCTTGAACACCCAGGTGCGCGCGCCCTCTTGGGGATAGATAATCGCACCGCCCCCGGACAAGGCCATCATGGGCGTCTTGGATTCACCCGCCACCTGCATGGCCGCCAATGCAGTGGGCGTCACCGATGGGCCGACCAACATGTCCACCTTGTGCTCGCTTGTGAGCTTGCGCGCAGCCAAAGCCGCCGCGGTCGGATCCGACGCCCCGTCCAGGACAATGACGTCGAGCTTCTGCCCCGCAATCTCTTTAGGCCACATGGCTACGGTTTCCCTCTCGGGGATTCCCACTGAGGCGGCTTGCCCTGTCAACGACAGGATCACACCCACCTTGATATCCGCGTGAGCCGATCCAAATGTAGCGCAAACAGCTAGTCCAACAAGTAATTTTTGAAAGCTTCGCATTACTGTCTCCTGTCTCGTAAAGGTTTATTTTTTGAACCTTTTTATTATTTAATGATAAAAAGTCTAATTTTAATAAGTTAAATTGTCAATATATTTATTCTAGAGATTGATTCCTCCTTACGGAATGACGTTTGCTTGATTGGGCTCCCGGCAGGGAGCCTTGTTCATGTCCCGCCGATAAGCTGGCACTGTGCCAACCCTTGAATTGAGGGCCGTAAACCACTTTTTTCCTGAATATACAAGTACGAAGGCGATTGGTCTGTCGCCTATTTATGCGACTGTCCATTTCCCGCCCCTCCTTGTAAAGTTGCCGAAACAATAGCCAATGTGTGGTCTCATCAACCGCGGAGACAAAGATGGAATTTCTGAGAAATTGCTGGTACGTGGCAATGTGGTCGAAAGATCTTGAGAGTGGAAAAATTGTGCCGCGCACTCTGCTTGGCGAAGGCGTTGTTTTCTTCAGAGACGAAAACGGCCGTGTTCAAGCCATTGAAGACAGATGCCCGCACCGGGCGGCGCCTCTGCATATGGGAACACTAACGGAGAACGGCCACATTCGATGCGCATACCATGGCCTGGAACTGGACGGCTCAGGTTCCTGTGTTCATAACCCGCACGCCTCCGGACGCATTCCAAAAGACGCCAAAATCCAGGCCTACCCGGTGTGCGAAAAGCATTCGATCGTCTGGATCTGGATGGGTTCCAAAGCAGCGGACGAGGCGTTAATACCAAACTTCGATGTGCTGGATGGCAGCATGGAAATCAGCAAACGCGACTACATCCTCATGGAAGCCAATTACGCCCTGGTCATCGATAACCTAATGGATCTAAGCCATACCGCCTTTCTGCATGACGGCATTCTGGGCAGCAAGGAAACAATCAAGGCCAACCTGGAGGTTACTCAAAACGGCAATCAGGTAACGGTGGCCCGTGAAGTACCAAACGCTCCGGTTCCTGGCTTTTTCGACCTTATGTACAAACGCGACAACGGCACCGTCGACTTGTGGGCCGATATCCGCTGGGATGCTCCTGGCTGCATGCTCAATGATACGGGTGTCACAGATCCAGGACGCTCCCGCTCAAAGGGAACCGGCATTTACGGCATGCACTTTCTTACACCCGAAACCGAAACCAGCAGCCATTACCATTTTGCGGCCGCACGGCAAAACCCTATAACCTGGGGCGAGCCCATCGACACGGAAATCCGCGAAAAGATCTCGGATCTACGCCGTTATGCGTTCGAATTCCAGGACAAAGCGGTAATTGAAGGACAGCAGACAGTATTGCAGCGTTACCGGCAACCTCCAAAATTTGTATTGCTGGAAATCGATGGCGGCACTGCTCGATATCGCCGCATCATGGAATCACTGATCGCCGCTGAAAAACAATGATGCGAGTCAAGGCCTCACAACTCGCCGCAACTCCTGAATTTTAGGGTAGCCACAATAATGAAATACAGCAATTTGGGACAAACAGGGCTTGTTGTCTCTAAGGTAAGTCTGGGCATGATGTCGTTTGGCTCACCAGATTGGCAGCCTTGGGTACTGCCCGGAAAAGAAGCCACGCGCTTTGTACGTAAAGCGCTGGACGCGGGAATCAATTTGTTCGATACCGCAGACTTTTATTCGCATGGGAAAAGTGAAGAAGCGTTGGGCGATGCTTTAGCGGCATCCGGAAACCGGCGCCATGCCGTAATAGCAACCAAGGTCGGTTTGCCAATGTCCGCGCAGCCCAATCATGGGGGGCTGTCAAAAAAGCATATTCTGGCCAGCCTGAACGATTCCTTGCGCAGGTTAAAAACCGACTACATCGATATTTATCAATTACATCGCTTCGACCCCACCACCCCCCTTGATGAAACCTTGGATGCGCTGGACAGCGCAGTCCAGTCGGGCAAGGTGCTGTATGTCGGCGCCTCCAACTTTACGGCGGCCACGATAGCTCCGGCAGTGTTTGCGCACCGCTGGCGCTCGGCGCCGCGCTTGTCATGCATGCAAATCCAGTACAACCTGGCCTACCGCGAAGACGAGCGCGACATGATCCCACTGTGCCTGAACAATGGTCTGGGACTCATTGTGTACAGCCCATTGGCACGCGGGTTGCTCACTCGAAGCGTATCCGACCACGCCCTCATGACGGCCCGCGAGGCGGCCCGTCTGAATTCCGACTTAAAGGCCAAACAGCTATACGGATCGGCGAACGATCTGGCCATTCTCGCGGTCGCGCAAGAAATTGCCATCGAGCGAAACATTTCGACTTCCAGCGTGGCACTGGCCTGGCTACACGCGCAACCGCATGTCAGCAGTGTGCTTTGCGGGGCTCTTGAGCCTCAGCACATTGACGAAGCCGTGGCCGCAATGGATGTGGTGCTGTCGGACGACGAACTTGCTCGCCTGGCCAACCCATATGAGCCCCGGGCGGTGAAAGACGACGCGTTCTCCGCAGTCAAGGCGTCCGCAAAAGCTAAAACCTGAGGCACCCGAATCATTATGAACGAACAGTCCGCACGAATGGAAAAACCCTTCTTGATAAACGGCCAATGGCGACGCAACACATCCGGCCAGGTCTTTGAGTCGATCAATCCGGCGGACGGCAGTGTGGCGGCCGTAATCGCACAATCGTCCGAGCATGATGTTGATGATGCCGTGCAGTCCGCCAGAGCCGCCTTGCAAGCCCCCGCCTGGGGAGGGCTTTATCCACACCAACGTGCTGTTTTGCTGCGAAACCTGGGAGACCTCGTTGAGGCCAACGGACACCTCTTGGCGGCGATGCAAACTGAAGACAACGGAAAAACGCTGCTCGAGAGCCAGGCCCAGATTGCCTGGGCGGTCGACATGTTCCGCTACTACGCGGGCGTGTGCGAAACAGCGGAGTCCTCTGTAATTCCCGCTCGGGGCAATTACTTTTCCATGTCCGTGTATGAACCTATAGGCGTCGTTGCCGCAATCACACCATGGAATTCGCCAATTTCGCTTGAGGCGCAAAAATTGGCCCCTAGCCTGGCTGCGGGCAACACCGTTGTGCTGAAATCTTCCGAGATCACGCCGCAGGTGGGTCTTGAGTATGGCCGATTGGCCCTTAAAGCCGGCTTTCCCCCAGGAGTCGTGAATGTTGTCACGGGCGATGTGGCCGTCGGAAAAGCGCTAGTAAGCCACCCGCAAATCGACATGGTGACGTTCACCGGCGGTGTTGCGGGTGGACGGGCCGTCGCCAAAGCCGCAGCCGACCGCCTTGTTCCCACGTTGCTGGAGCTGGGCGGCAAGTCACCGAATATTGTTTTCGAGGATGCGGATATCGAGCAGGCGGTCACCGGCGCAATCTACGGCATATTTTCCAATGCGGGCCAATCCTGCATTGCCGGTTCCCGCATATTCGTCCAGGAAAGCATCTATGACCGATTCGCGCAACGCCTGGCTACGCAGGCCGGCGCTTTGGTGGTCGGAGATCCTCAACACAAGGCCACCGCAGTTGCGCCCGTTTCAAGTTTTCAGCACAGAGATCGCATTTACGAAATGGTGGCCGGGGCCATAGCTGCTGGATCACAAGCCTTAGTGGGTGGTCATCGCCTGGCAGGCGAGCCATTCAGCAAAGGCGCATATGTCGCACCGACGGTGCTTGCCGTCCCTTCCAATACCGCCCATATCGCTCAAGAAGAAGTTTTCGGGCCGGTGGCGTGCCTGCTGAAATTCAAGGACGAAGACGATCTGGTAGCCCAGGCGAACGATACGGTGTTTGGCCTGGCATGCGGTGTATGGACCGAAAACTATCGCCGCGCCCTTAGGGTAGCAAGCCGGATCAAGGCGGGCATGGTGTGGGTCAATACGTACAAGCTCGCCCCTGTGAACATGCCCTTCGGGGGTTACAAAGCCAGCGGCATCGGGCGCGAATGCGGCCTGGAAGGACTTCGGCCTTATCGTCAGCAAAAAAGCATATACATGAATATGGCGGAGACCGCGTTGCCATGGCCTCCCAAGGCCTAGGAGCGCGAGCGCTGTTTGGTTGATTCGCATGCTTAACGTAGGCGCCTGGAACGCCCTTGTGCCTCATGATCCCAGCCGCAGGTAAACCAGAATGAAAGTAATCAAAACCCAGGTAGTGATAGTTGGAGCGGGGCCCGTCGGGCTTGGCATGGCCGTCGAGCTGGATCAAAGAGGAGTGACGTGTGTTCTGGTCGAACAAAGCGACGGCACTATTGAGCACCCACGCACAGGGCTTGTCGCCGTACGAACCATGGAGTTGTTCCGGCGCTGGGACATAGTTCCCGCCGTGCGCGACTGCGGCTTCCCTAAAGACTACGAACTTTCCATGGTGTTTTGTACCGCCTTGAACGGCCTGCTTCTGGATCGCGAGCATTACCCCAGCATGCGCGATGCGCCAACGCCCAGCGAAACCCCTGAAAAAAAGCAGCGTTGCCCGCAAATGTGGTTGCAGCCCATCATGGCGGAAAAGGCGCTTTCAAGCCAGGGGGTTACTCCGCTCTTTCAACATCGGTTCACACATTTCGAGCTCAATGCCGAATGCGTACATGTCTACACCAAGAACCTTCTCACACAAGAAGAAGTAGTCATTGAGGCAGCCTATTTAGTCGCATGTGACGGCGCGAATAGTCCGGTACGACAGCAATTGGGCATTGAGATGGAAGGACGCTTGCTGAGCTACTCGGTCAACATACTCCTTCGCATACCAGACCTTGTGCGGCAACATGCCATGGGGGAGGCCGAACGCTATATGTTCGTAGGCCCCCAAGGCATGTGGGGCAACCTTACCGTGGTCGACGGCAAGGATATCTGGCGCCTTACCGTCCTTGGATCCAGGGACAAAATGAACCTGGACACCTTCGATGCGCGCGGTTGGGTCTTGGCGGCTCTGGGCACCGCGGATCAGCCGACGCGCATCCCCTTCGAAATCCTTTCGGTCGTCCCATGGCGTAGAAGCGAGATGCTTGCCACCAAATTCGTGGAGGGGCGTGTCATTTTGGCGGGCGACTCCGCGCATACCATGTCGCCCACCGGAGGCATGGGTATGAACACAGGCATGCAGGAAGTGCTGGATCTGGGTTGGAAATTGCAAGGCGTGCTCGAAGGCTGGGCGGAGACAGGCTTGCTTGAAAGCTACGGAATCGAACGCCGCCCCATCGCGGCGCGCAATATCTCCTTCTCGACCCAGAACTTCCAAGCCTGGCAGGACACCCCCGATCCACAGGCCGTTTGCGATCAAACCGAAGAAGGAGCCAAAGTGCGCGCCAAATTGGGTATGCGCCTGCGCAACGCCACGCGCGTTGAATGGGAATCCATGGGCCTGCAAATTGGCCATCGTTACGAGGACTCTCCCATCTGCGTCCCCGATGGCACTGAGCCCACGCCCGACGATTTCAAGGATTACGTAGGCACGACGCGCCCCGGAGCCAGAGCGCCCCACCTCTGGCTCGACGATGGCCGTTCGACGTTGGATCTATTTGGCGCCGGCTTTGTCTTGCTGATTCTGGACGAGAACGTCGCGGAAGCTGTAGATGCATTGGTCAGTGCATTTGCGGCTCGCAGAGTCCCTCTGCAGCTTGTATCCATTCGGCAAAAGAACGTGCAGGCACTATATGCGTACAAACTTGTACTGGTAAGGCCCGACGGCCATGTAGGCTGGCGCGGAAACACCGTATCCAACGCCATAAGCATTGTCGACACTCTGCGTGGCAGCAACGTAAATGTCGTTACAAACCCCTAGCGTCCATATTGCCCAACGGCACACCAGCCCCGCATTCGCCTCGCCAGCGTTAACACACAGACGCTCAAAGCTATTACCGTCAAAAGACGAGTAGAATTAAAAAGCCTGGCAATGAAGATTCCGAAAGCAGGAACAATCGGCGCCCTCTCGCGTTTTTAAGGCCTTGCCAGCTTCCCAAATTTGCGAATCGTCAATAATAGGGGGTCTATTGTGCTCGCAAATGTAATTTCAGCTATTGGTACTGAGCACTTCTACAAAACGCTGTTTACTGTCATGCGCACCGAAATTAACGCTTGCCAGCTTGTTGCGCATCGTTTCAAAGGCGTATCACCGTACCAGATGCCAAAAAAAATCGAGCCGCTTGCGGTCGAGGCTGACGATAGCGCGTCCTGTCTGAAACGCGTCAATGAGTATATAGAAAAGCTATACTCCAGCGATCCATTTCTTAACATAATCATGGCTCCTACCGCCACGGCCAACGTCAGGGTGGAAGCCATTTCCACCGAGCAAATGGCTCATAACGAGTATCGCGAGCGCCTGTTTTCTTCCAGCGAGCTGGCCGGCAAAATATCATTGATTTTGCGTCTTCCCGAGGATGCCTTGTCGATCTCGATCTATCGAAAAAATTCTCAGGGGTCGTTTTCGGCAAACGAAATCACACGCATTTCAGACATGGGCGCCATCCTGACGGCGGCACTGGAGCGCCATTGCTCGCTTAAACGCGATGCCTCAGGCGACATTACAAGCATTGCCAAAATCTTTTCCGGCTTATCCCTTGGCAAGCCCCTCTCTGACCGAGAGTCGGCCATATGCGCATACATTACATTGGGTTATTCAAATCTGGCCATCTCGCTGCATCTTGATGTTTCAATACACACAGTCTCTACATATCGGCGCCGCGCCTACGCCAAACTGAATGTCACCTCGCAGGCCGAAGTGTTCAACCTGCTGCTGAAACACATGCACTGAGCTTTCCACCTTGGCCACGAGGACGCCCCACCGGCATCCGTCGCACAGGCCGCAGACACCTGGAAGCATTTCATCCACGGCGCAAGCCCTTCAAACTGCCGGTCGGCGCTGCAAAAAATGGCGCAAGCAGGAAAAAATCGGGGCTTGATTCAGCCCCGATTTTTTCCTGCACACCTGCTTGTTATCGATTAATCGATGTACTTCCACTTGCCGTTTTCGACCTTGACCATCACCTGGCTGCGGGCATCCGCACCGTTGTGATCCTTGACCGTCATGGTGTACACACCCTGCGTCAGCACCAGATCCTTGACGTTTTCAAGCGCGTCACGAAGCGCCAACCGGAACTCCGGCGTGCCCGGCTTGCCTTTTTTCATGGCGACGGGAATGGTCTTTTCCAGGAACAGGGTGACGTCCCAGATTTCGGCGCCGAACAAGGAACGCGAACCGGGGCCATGGATTTTTTCGAATGCCTTGATATAGGGCACCGCCACGGCTTTGGTCACGTTGCTGTCGGGAAGCTGCTCGGCAACCAGCATGGGCGCCACGGTCATGAGCGTACCCTCGATGGCCTTGCCGCCAATGCGCAGGTAGTCGTTGTTGGCAACGGCCTGGGTTTGATACTGAGTGCCCTTGTAGCCACGGTTCGTCAACTCGATTTGCGGCATGGCCGCCGGCGTCCCCGAAGCCGCGATGAACACCGCGTCGGGCTTGGCCGCGATGATCTTCAGGGCCTGGGAAACAAAGCTGGTATCGGTGCCGCCGAACCGTTCGACGCTGACCACCTTGATGCCGGCCGCAGGCGCGTACTTCTCGACATCGTTGATGAACACCTGCCCATAGGCATCGTTCGCCCCCACGACGGACAGCGTTTTTTCGCCCCGTTTTTTCATGGTGTTGAAGATGTTGTCGAGCTGGATTTTTTCAGAAGGCGGCATCTTGAAGACCCAGGTGCGCGCGCCTTCCTGGGGATAGATGATGGCGCCGCCGCCCGACAAGGACAGCATGGGGGTCTTGGTTTCGCCGGCAACCTGCATGGCGGCCAGCGCGGTGGGCGTCACCGACGGCCCCACCAGAATATCCACGTTGCGTTCGCTGGTGAGCTTGCGGGCCGCCAGGGTTGCCTTGGTGGGGTCGGAGGCGTCGTCCAGCACGGTGACGTCGACTTTTTGCCCGGCGATTTCCTTGGGCCACATTTCCAGGGTTTGCTTCTCGGGGATGCCCAGCGAAGCGGCCGGCCCCGTCAGCGATAGAATCACCCCGACCTTGACGTCGGCGTGAGCCGAGCCAAAAGCCGCGCATACTGCCAGCCCTACCAATAACTTACGAACATTTCGCATTGTTGTCTCCTGTCTTGTAAAAAGTATTTTTCTAAACTTTTTTATTATTTAATGATAAATAACTCTAGTTTTAAGAAATTAAATTGTCAATGCATTTATTTTTGTGAGACGATTCCCTCCTAAGAAACAGCATATAAATACCATATTTCTCACTACGGAAACCTGTTTGTCATGTCAGCATCCCCCTCGGTCATCAACCGCGTATTGGCCATCCTGAACCTGTTCGGCAGGCACAAACCTCTGGTCACGATCGAAGAGATATCGACAACGCTTGGAATCAGCGCCGCATCGGCCTACCGCTACGCCAGCGATCTGACCGAGGCCGGCATGCTGTCCAGAACCTCGGGCCGCTACCGGCTGGGGCCGAAAATCATCGAGCTGGAATACTTGATTCGCTCGTACGACCCCATTATCCAGGCCGGACACGACCTGATGCACGGCCTGGCCGAGATGACGGGCTGCACCATCATGCTGTGCAACATCTACGACAAAACCATAGTGAACGTATTTCAGGTGCAAGGCAAGCAGCCCGTCGCGCCGCTTACCTACACCAAGGGCCTGCGGATGCCGCTGTTCCTGGGCGCCCAGGCGCACATCGTGCTTGCGCACATGAACCGGCGCAAGCTCAAGCGCTTCTATGAAGCGGCGCTGGAAGACCCCGCCTCGGCCCAATCGGCGCGCGCGATCGGCGCCGATTGGCAGGCCTTCACCAAGGCGCTCAAGCACATTCGCCACCAGGGGTATTACATCTCGCACGACCAGCTCGACGCGGGCGTGACCGGCATCGCCGCCCCCGTGGTCAGCGGCAAGGAAATCCTGGGCAGCCTGGTGCTCACCCTGGACACCGACAAGCCCGCCGCGCTGAGCGAGGAAACCTTGGTGGGCCTGGTCGTGCAAACCGCCAGCGAAATCTCCAGGCGCATGGAACCGGCCCCGGGCCAGGAGGCCGCATGAACCCATGCATGCCGTCGCACCCAGCGTCCGCGGCACCTGGTGCGCACGCCCACCCGCTTACTTGAACGCCGTCTCGATGAAGCTGCGCAGCTTGCGCGAGTGCAGGCGCTCGGGCGGCATGTCGCGCAGGCCCTCGAGCGCGCGGATGCCGATATGCAGGTGCTGCCCGACCTGGCGCCGGTAAAAGTCGCTGGCCATGCCGGGCAGCTTCAGCTCGCCGTGCAGGGGCTTGTCGGACACGCACAGCAAGGTGCCGTAGGGCACGCGAAAGCGAAAGCCGTTGGCCGCGATGGTGGCCGACTCCATGTCCAGGGCGATGGCGCGCGACTGCGACAGGCGCTGCACGGGTTCGTGATGGTCGCGCAACTCCCAGTTGCGGTTGTCGATGGTGGCGACCGTTCCCGTGCGCATGATGCGCTTGAGCTCCCAGCCCGACAGCCCCGAGGCCTCGGCCACCGCCTCTTCGAGGGCGACCTGGATCTCGGCCAGGGGCGGAACCGGCACCCATAGCGGCAGGTCGTCATCCAGCACGTGGTCCTGGCGCACATAGCCGTGCGCCAGGACGTAGTCGCCCAGCCGCTGGGTGGTGCGCAGCCCGGCGCAATGGCCCAGCATGAGCCAGGCGTTGGGACGCAGCACCGCCACATGGTCGGTAATCGTCTTGGCGTTGGACGGCCCGATGCCGATGTTGATCAGCGTGATGCCGCTGTGGTTCTCGCGCACCAGGTGGTAGGAGGGCATTTGCGGCATGCGCGCGGGGGCCGGGCCGCTGGGGACGGCGCCCGCGCCGCGTTCGGTCACCACATTGCCGGGCTCGACCAGGGCGGTATAGCCGCCCTCTCCTTTGGCCAGCGTATCGCGCGCCCACTGGCAGAACTCGTCGATGTAGAACTGGTAGTTGGTGAACAGCACGAAGTTCTGGAAATGCCGGGGCGCCGTGGCCGTGTAGTGCTGCAGGCGATGCAGCGAGTAGTCGACACGGGGCGCGGTAAAAGGCGCCAGCGGCTGCGGTTCGCCGCCGCGCCCGCGCCAGGTGCCGTTGACGATGGCGTCATCGGTGACCACCAGGTCGGGCACGTCGAAATGATCACGCAGCGAATCCCCCAGCGCGTCCGAATACTGCCCTTCGACATACTGGCCGTCGGTAAACGCAAAATGCAGCGGGATCGGCATGTCGGACTCGCCGATCTCCACCGGCACGCCGTGGTTCTTCAGCAGCAGCCCGATCTGCTCGCGCAGGTAATCGGCGAACAGGGAAGGCTGGGTGATGGTGGTCATGTAGTTGCCCGGCTCGACCACATGGCCGTACGACAGGCGGCTGTCCACTTCCTGGTAGGTGCTGACCTTGATGCGGATGGCCGGGTAATAGGCCCGGGCGCGCTGGCCCGGCTTGAACCTGCCGGCCGCATAATCGGCGAAAGCCGCGCGGATGAAAGCGGTATTGCGGTCGTAGATTTCGATCAGGCGGTCAACCGCCGCCTGGGCGTCGAGATACCCGGTAAAAGGAATGAACTGCGGCAGAACCGCCGGACCGGCATAGCCGGAAGACTCTTGCATGAACGACTCCACGATGCGGCATGATCAAAAACCGTAGACACAGTATATAGGCCCCCACGCTGCGCCGCTGATGCGGCTTGCTGCCCCCCGAGGGGGCGCTTTTGCCTTGGGGCGGCCCGGCGGCAAAAGGTGCCCCTACACTGCATCGCTGATGCGGCTTGCTGCCCCCGGAGGGGTTTCTTTTGCCTTGGGGCGGCCCAGCGACAAAAGAAACCCCCACGCTGCATCGACTTACGTCCGCTTGCCGCCTTCGAGAGGAGCCGCTATCAAACCAGTTGATCCATGAAGGAAGCGAGGGCGATGTCGCGTTCGGTCACGCCCTTGGCGTCGTGGGTGGTCAGGGTGACGCTCACGCGGTTGTACACGTTGCTCCATTCGGGGTGGTGGTCGAGCTTCTCGGCCTGCAGGGCGGCGCGCATCATGAACCCGAAGGCCTCATTGAAGTTCTTGAAAATATAGGTCTTGTGTATGGCATCGCGCGACTCGACCGCCGACCAGCCTTCCAGAAGCAGCAGCGCCGACGGGGCGCCGATGAGTTTGAGCTGAGCTTTCATGATTCCGGCTCCTTGGTTGCGGGTGAATGATGGAAACGCGCCGCCGCCGTCGATACTGAACTTAAAGTAGCAAGTCCTTGAACTTCGCGGATATTGAGTCCTTCTACTCTACAGTCCATACTAATAGTAATTGACAACTGTTGCCATACTATTACGCTGTATTTGGCTATTTTTACCCAAGGATCCCAATATGTCACAACGAACCCAGCAGCATGGGCTGCAGATTGCCACCGTACTGCACGACTTCATCCAGAATGAAGCCCTGGCCGGCACCGGGATCTCCGCCGACGCCTTCTGGGCCGGGTTCGCCAAAATCATCAACGACCTGGCGCCCAAGAATCGCGCGCTGCTAGCCGAACGCGACCGCCTTCAAGCCGAAATCGACGCCTGGCACCACCAGAATCCCAACGGCTACAAAGACCTGCAAGCCTACCAGGCCTTCCTGAAAAAAATCGGCTACCTGCAGGACGCGCCCGATTCCGTCGCCGTCGATACGCAAAACATCGACGTCGAATTCACCAGCCAGGCCGGCCCGCAGTTGGTCGTTCCCATTACCAATGCCCGCTACGCCCTGAACGCCGCCAACGCGCGCTGGGGCAGCCTGTACGACGCCCTGTACGGCACCGATGCCATCCCCGAAGATGGCGGCGCCGGGCATACCGGCGGCTACAACCCCGTGCGCGGCGCCAAGGTCATCGAATTCGCCCGGCGCTTCCTGGATCAAAGCATTCCGCTGGCCAGCGGCTCGCATGCCGACGCCGCCCGCTATACGGTGGCCAACGGCAAGCTCGAGGTCGAAATGCACGACCGCTCCAGCACGTCGCTGGCCCGGCCCGAGCTGTTCCTGGGCTACCGCGGCCAGGCCTCCGCCCCCGAGGCCCTGGTGTTCCGGCACAACGGCCTGCACTTCGAAGTGCAAATCGACAAGAGCAGCCCCATCGGCCAGCAAGACGGCGCCGGCATCAAGGACGTCCTCATGGAGGCCGCCCTGACCACCATCATGGACTGCGAAGATTCCATCGCGGCCGTCGATGCCGACGACAAGGTGCTCGCCTACCGCAACTGGCTCGGCCTCATGAACGGCACGCTGGCGGAAGAAGTCGCCAAGGGCGGCAAAACCTTTACCCGCAAGCTCAATCCCAATCGCAGCTACACCGACCTGCAGGGCAAGACCCAGACCCTGGCCGCGCGCTCGCTCATGCTCATCCGCAACGTGGGCCATCTCATGACCAACCCGGCCATCCTCGACGCCAACGGCCAGGAAGTGCCCGAGGGCATCATGGACGCCGTCGTTTCCTCGCTCATCGCCATGAGCGACCTGAAGCTGCGCGGCAACTCGCGCGCCGGCTCCATCTACATCGTCAAGCCCAAAATGCACGGCCC
>JBEBXF010000030.1:0-16146 GCA_040391725.1 Eoetvoesiella caeni
CAGTTGGCCCCGTCCCCAGGGCGGCGCGGTGTGGCGCAGCGCCTGCTCCAGCAGGGCCAGGAACTGGGCGCGGGGCAAGGGGGCGGCGCCCAGGCTGGCCAGATGCCGGGTTTGCTGCTGGCAGTCGACGTGCGCAACGCCATGCCTAGTCAAATAAGCCACCAGGTAGGCCAACGCCAGCTTCGAGGCGTCGCTGGCCCGGCTGAACATGGATTCGCCGAAAAAGAATCGTCCCAGGCTTACGCCATACAGGCCTCCGGCCAATTCGCCGTCGACCCAGGTTTCAATGCTGTGGACGCGCCCGGCCTGGTGCCACTGGAAATAGGCGTCCTGGATTTCGGGGGATATCCAGGTGCCGTTTTGATGTAGCCGGGGTTCGGCGCAGGCCTGCATGACTTGCTGGAAGGCGGTGTTCAGGCGGATCTGGATGCGGGCGCCGGCCTCTTGTTCATGGCGGGCCAGTTGGCGCAGTTTTTTTTGCAGGGAATGCGAGACCTTGAAGTCGGCGCAGCACAGCACCATGCGCGGATGCGGGCTCCACCAGAGCACGGGGTCGCCTTCGTTGTACCAGGGGAAAATGCCTTTGGAGTAGGCCTCGGCCAGGCGCGCCAGCGTCAGCTCGCCGCCCGCTGCAAGCAGGCCGTCGTCGAAGGCCTGATCGGGGGATGGAAGCGGGGTGTCGCCTTCGAGCCAGGCCAGGGTCTTCACGCTGTCGCTCCTATCAGGGCCCGTCGACAGCTAGTGGGCGACCGGCCAGGGAATGTCGTAGTAGCGCACGGGGAACCGGCCGCTGGGCTGGTCTTGGAAATAATGCTCGAGCGTGGTGCTGACGGTGCGGAAGGCCAGATCGTCCCAGGGGATTTCCGACTTTGAAAAAAAGCCGGCTTCCAGGCTTTCCGGGCCGGGGTTCAGCTCGGTGCTGAGCACTTTGGCCAGGAAGAAGAAGTGCACCTGGTTGGCGTAGGGGACGTCGATGACGGTGTACAGCGGCCCCAGTTCGATTTGCGCGCCGGCCTCTTCCTGGGTTTCCCGTTCGGCGCCCTGGGCGGTGGTTTCGCCCAGTTCCATGAAGCCGGCCGGCAGCGTCCATTTGTCGTAGCGCGGGTGGATGGCTCGCCGGCATAGAAGCACTTTGTCGCCCAAGACCGGCAGCACGCCCACGACGTTGCGGGGATTCTGGTAGTGGATGGCGCCGCAGTTGTCGCATACGTCGCGTAGGCGGCTGTCGTCGGCCGGAATGCGCTGGATCAATGACGAGCCGCACTGACTGCAGAATTTTTGCGTTCGAGGTGCTGGGAAATAGAAGGAGGGGGCTGGCATGGTCATGGCATTATTCTATAGGCAAATTGGTGCGTTTTATTCTCTTTCGGCGACGGGGAAGCGTGAAAAGGCCAGGGCGCGGGGGATTTCCCGCGTGGGGCGGAACGCCAGGGGCGCCGGCTCGGCGGCACGGCCCGATCCCGCCCGGTAGGGGGCGATCATGGTCGGGCCGGCGGGCGCGCCTTGCTCCAGCAATTCCAGCACCGCCTGGCCGTCCGTGGTGCGCAGCGCGTCGAAAACCGTCATGGCATCGCGCCCCGCAATCAGGCCGGGCCCATGCTCCGTGCCGGCGTATAGCCTGCCGTCGTCATCCACCCACCAGGAATGCACGTGTTCGACCGCCAATCCCGTATGGGTTTGCAGGATCAGGCCGGGGCCGGCCAGGTTCAGGACGTAGGGCGCGGCGTCCAGCCGCACGAACACGCGTTGCGGTCCGTTCTGGAAATACCAGCGGCCTTGCGTGTCGCTGGTGTAATTGCGATTGATGAATGCGAGGATCCGCGAACTGGTAATGGCTTCGCCCGGCGGAAGACGGGTGTTTGCGCCGGGCAGCGGCGCGCCTTCGCACGTCACCGCCCAGCCGTCGCCTTGCGGATGCAGACGCCATTGTCCTTGCTGGTTCAGCGATAGCCAGCCGTAGGCGCTGGGCACGTCCGGCCAGCGCGACATGGCCGCTGCGACTTGATCGTCCATGAGCGTAGAGTGAAAGTTGCCAACTCATGCATCTTAACTCCGCTGGGTGTTCCGCGTTGCGCGCTGCAGGCCTTGCGCAACGCGGGCTCGGCCCCAAGCCCGGAAGCAGCGGTGAGTGAGCTGGGGGTGTAACCATTGAAAATCAGAATTGGTTACATAATGCACGATTTAGCGCGAAGATGGCGTCAAAATTGGACTTTTTGTCGACAATGCGCTACCCTGAGAGAGGAACAGGGGGCGTCGTGCCAGCCTGCAATGCTTTAAGGAGAACGCATGTCTTTGTCGAAAAAGCCGACTCAAAAGAAAACGCCGTTTGTCGTCGAGCCCTTGAATTGGGTGGCCCCCGATAGGCGGAACCAAGAAGCGCCGCGCCGTGAAGCTGCAAAAAAGGAAGACGACAAGGATTCAAGCGAATCCTGACGATTGCCGCAAATGCCTGAACGGCTCGCGATGCATCCACCATGATCGCCGCATGCCTGGCTGGCACAGCTAAAAAATGCACGCTTTGGCGTGCATTTTCGCTGGTGACGGCACGATGCGCGCAGGGCCTTCAAGGGTGAGCTTTTGCTGGATCCTTGACGGCGTCGAATTTATCGAACTCGACGGCAGTGACTCGGCCTCCTACTTTTTCGATTTTTCGTAAATATACGGTGTTGATGACGTCTCGCGTTTCGGGATCGATGCTCATGGGGCCTCGCGGACTCTCCAGCGTCAGCCCTTTCATCGCCTCCACCAATTGGCTTCGGTCGGCAGGGAGGCCCACTTTTTTTATTGCCGCCGCGATGACCGCCATGCCGTCATAAGCCCCGACTGCTAAATAGTTGGGCTCCAATTTTCCGCCGGATACCGTTTGGTATGTAAGGCGGAAGTCTTTGTTTTTCTGGCTGTCGTGCGAGAGCGTATAAAACCCCGTGGAAATTGCGCCCAGTGCGGCATCGCCGGAAGCATCGAGGACGTCCTGATCCACCCAGCCCTCGGGGGAAATCAGCTTTATACCGGCTTTGGCCAGGCCGCGTTCTTTGTAGGATTTATAGAAAAGAATGACCGGCTCGCCGACCGGGAAGAAGGCAAAAATGGCATCGGGCTTTTCATCTTTGACCTTTTGCAAGTAGGGGGCGAAATCCACATTGGTCAAAGGTACCGACACTTCGCCATTTACTTTGCCCCCCGCCCGTTCGAATGATTTCCTGAACCATGTCGCGGCTTCCTTGGCGGGCGCGAAGTCGGCCAATACCATGTAGACGGTCTTTATGCCTTGCTTGGCAGCCCATTCGCCCAAAGGATAGGCTGTCTGCGCCGGCGTGAAGGACGTGCGCACGATATAGGGCGATTTTGTGGGAATGATCGAGGTCGCCGCGTTCATCAGCACCATGGGGATTTTCGCCTGGGTGGCGAGGGGGGCTACCGCCATGGCCCCTGGAGTGAAATCGAAGCCGGTCAAGATGTCCACCTTGTCCCGTGTGATGAGTTCTTGAGCGACGCGTTTGGCGACTTCGGGGTTGGCTCCGGCGGTGTCCCGATAAATTACCTGCACGTCATGGCCGGCCAGCTTGCCCCCATTCTGCGCGAGGTAGGTGTTGATGCCGTTTTGCAATTGTCTGCCGCCGACCTCGTACATTCCCGACATGGAGGCGATTACCCCGATCTTGACAGTTTGGTTGGTGCCTTGCGCCAGCAGCGCGGTGCTGAACAACATCGCGCACATGGTGGTCAATATCTTGATCCTGCTCATATTGTCTCCTTTATATATTGGGAATATCTCCCTTGTGTCAGGCAGTCAATTTAAAGCGGGGGGGCGGCTGTATCAATGCGATGCCGACAATAATGGGAATTGTTCGAGCCAATAATGATATTGGCCGGGGCATGGAGAGCGCCGCCATCGTGCTCGGCATTATTACTATCGTTAATGGCTGCTATTGATTCAGCCGTATTGTGACCGCGCACGGGCCAGACTAGTATCTGGAAGAGGTGCAACAACTAAAAAAGGGCGTGCCGGGCGGAGCGCGCGCAATTTGTTCGCGTGGCTATAGCGGCCCCGTCGTCGCGTCCAATTCAAAAGGGGTAGGAATGCTGGAACTTTATCATCACGGGTCTTCCGTCTGCGCCGCCAAAGTACGGTTCGTTCTGGAGGAAAAGGGGATCGAGTGGCAAGGGCATTACGTAGACGTGCTCAAGGGGGAACAGTTTGCGCCCGATTACCTGAAAATCAATCCGAAGGCGCTAGTGCCCGCTCTCGTGCACGACGGGAATATCGTCGTTGAGTCCACGTTGATCTGCGAATATCTTGACGAGGTTTTTGCCGATAAGCCGCTAAAGCCGGCTAGTGCGCTCGAGAAAGTGAAGATGCGCATGTGGACGAAGGCAGTGGATGAAGTTGTGCATCCGATATGCGGCGAGATTACATTTGCCGCGTGTCACCGGCATATCGTTCGTCGGCTGCCTGCGGCCGAGTTGAAGAAGTTCCTGGAGAGCACGCCGGCCCAGTCCGTGACGGAGCATTGGCACGAGCGCAAGAAGGAGCTGGTCACCCTGGGGTTCGACGCCGTTGGAATCGATTCGAAGTTTCGTATTTACGATAGCTATCTTCAGAAAATGGAGGACGCTCTCGCGACGCAGAAATGGCTGGCGGGCGATTCATTCTCGTTGGCTGACGTCGGAATGGCGCCGTATGTGAATCGGCTTGCCATGTTGAGCATGTCGGGGATGTGGACGGAGTCCCGGCCGCACGTTGCCAGGTGGTTCGACGCAATACAGAGACGGCCGTCTTTTCATTCGGCATTCGTCAAATGGTGCCCCGCCGATTTGACCGACGATCTGAGAAATTTCGGTGCGCAGAGCTGGCCCGAGGTCAAGCGCATGCTGCGCGGGTAAGGCCGGCGAGAAATCTTCGTCAGCCAGGAAAAGGAGACAATATGTGGCTTAAAAATGTTTGGTACGTTGCGGCGTTCGAGCACGAGTTCGATCAGCCTTTTGTAGCGCGGCGGTTTCTCGATGTGCCGGTCGTCATGTTTCGAACGTCGGCGGGCGCCTATGCGGCGCTCGACGATGTCTGTCCCCATCGGCTTATGCCGTTGTCATGCGGGAAGCGGATCGACGATCAAATTCAGTGCGGCTATCACGGCATGCGTTTTTCGGCCGATGGCCGTTGCGTGGACGTTCCGGGGCAGAGTCAGATACCGGCGGCCGCGAACGTCAAGAAATACCCCCTGGCTGCGCGCCATGGCCTGGTTTGGATATGGCTGGGCAATGCCGAGCTTGCGGATACCGCGTTGATTCCCGATCTGCATTGGCATGACGACCCGAAATGGGTGTCGTCGCGTGGCTATCATAATGTGCAGGCCGATTTCAGGCTGATGAACGACAATTTGCTCGATCTCAGCCACGAAACGTATGTGCATCATCAGACCATAGGCAATGGGGAAGAAGAGACGATTGCCAGTTTTCCCGTTGTCGTAAGCACGGAAAGTGAGTGCGTGGTGCGGGCGCACCGAGAAATGCCCGGTATTGCGGCCCCGCCGTTCTTCTCCATGGTTCTGGATTACAGCGGGCTTATCGATCGTTGGCAGACGGCGATCAATTTCGTATCGGGAATCAATATCACTGTTGCGGCGGTGTGTCCTGTCGGCCTCGACAGGGCCAAGGCATCCATCAGCCATGTCCTGCACCTGCTAACGCCCGAGACCGAGTCGTCGACCCATTATTTCTGGGCGAACGTCCGGAATTATCGGCTTGACGACAAAGCGCTTACCGAGACAATCCGGGAGGCGGTCGTGGCCACTTTCGATGAAGACAAAGCCGTGCTCGAGCAGCAGCAAAAGCAGATCGAGGCATTGAAAAGCCGAGTTCCGCACGTGGCGATCAAGCTGGACGAGGCGCCGATCCGAGCGAGGCGTCTGCTGGAGAGCTGCGTGAAGAATGAGGCGGCGGATCCGACGCGGCTGGTTCGCCCCGTTGCTTTTGTTTCCCCCCAGGTTTAAGCGCCTGGCTGATATGGGCTTTGTCCCGCGCCTTTGACGTTCGAAGGGTAAAGAGAGAAGCACACCTTGCACGCAAGGTGTGCTTCTCCATTTCAGCGGCTGTATCCGCGGCAATTAGTTCAGGCTTTGCGCGAACTCCTTTTCGTCGTAAAGCCAGGCGTTGCCTTCGCAGAATTGCTCCGCCGTGCGGCTGCGCAGGAAAGCGTTGCGCAGATCGCGCGTGGCCCCGGCGGCATGATAGACGTTGCCGTACAGTCGCGCCGTGAGCTGCGCGCGCGCAGTGCGCAAGTAGCGCGCCTCTTGATAGGCCAGGAATGCGGCAGCCAGGTCTCCATCCGAATTCTGTACCTTGCTGGCCAGGCAGAATGCATCTTCCATGGCCATGCAGGCGCCCTGGGCCAGGTATTGCAGCATGGGATGGGCCGCATCGCCCAACAGCGTAACCCGCCCCTTGCTCCAGTCCTTGATGGGTTCGCGGTCGCACAGCACCCACATGCGCCATGATTCGATCTTGTCCAGCATCTGCTTGACCTCGGGCACGACGCCCTGGAACCGCAGCATGAGCTCTTCGGTATCGCCGTACGAATCCCAGCCTTCCTCATAGCGGTCGCTATGGAAGACGGCGACCAGATTGAACAGCTTGCCGCCGCGCAGCGGGTAGTGCACCAGGTGGTTTTTGGGGCCGGCCCATAGTGTCATGGCATTGCGCTGGTTGGCTTTGGGCACTTCCTCGATGGGCAGGACGGCGCGGTAGGCGATATGCCCCGAAACGCGGGGTTTGCCGTCGCCCACGATTTTTGCGCGCACGGCCGACCACAAGCCGTCGGCGCCGATCAGGGCGTCGCCGGTATAGGTCTCGCCCGCTTCCGTGTGCACGACGACGCGGTCGCCCAGGTCCTCGAAGTCCGTCATCTTGCAGCCGGAGTGCGTGGATATCTGCGGGAAGTGCTTGCATTCGTCCAGCAGCACGGCATGCAGGTCGGCGCGGTGGATCAGTCCGTAGGGGTGGCCGAAGCGCTTGCGGATGAGCGTCGCGGCGGGAATGACCGTGACCTCGTCGCCCGAGATGCTGTCCATGACGACCAGATCTTCGGGGAATGCCGCCAGGGCGCTGATGCGTTCGGTCAGGCCCAGTCGATCGAACAGATAGAAGGCGTTGGGGCCAAGCTGGATGCCGGCGCCGATTTCCTTGAATTCGCTGGCCTGTTCGAACAAATGTATGCGATGTCCTTGTTTTGCCAGCGCCAGGGCCGCGGCGACGCCGCCTATGCCTCCGCCGATGATCAATATGGTGTGTTCTTTCTTGCTCATGATTGCTGCTGTCCTTTGATGATTTCCAGGTTGAGGAACGCCGGTGGCCGGATCGTGTCCATCGGCATGAACGTGCAGAGGCAACGAGTCTGTCGGCGTATGTAGGGTGATTGGTATTGCATGAGAGCAATGGTAGGTTTCAGGCCTTATTGTGACAATGCAGCCCGGTTAATAAAGAGAATTGTGCTGAACAATAAGGCCGTGGAGGCGGCCTGGCGATCGAGACCGGCCGGTAGGTGCTAAAGGCTGGAATCATTGGATGAACAGAGTGGCCAGGGTGCTGCGCAACCATTGATTGGCCGGATCGCGGTGGTATCGCTCATGCCAGTATTGCTTGACCGGGTAGGTCGGGAGTTTGATTGGCATGGTGAGCAGTTTTGTTTGCCCTTCGCCCGCCAGAATACTGCCAAGATGCGCCGGGACGATGGCGATGAGGTCGGAATGCGCGACGATGCCGGCGACGCCGAGAAACGACGGAACGCGGATGACGACATTGCGGGCAATGCCTTGCTCTTCCAGGGTCTTGTTCAGAATCCAGTGGCCGGTGCCGCGCGGCATCACTACCTCTACATGCCGCTCATGCAGAAAGTCCTTTAGACGCATCTGCTTCCCCAATCGAGGGTGATGCTGGCTGGCCATGCAAATAAAGCCTTCTTCGAAAAGCCTCTGTTGATAGAACGGAGCGGGGATGTCCAGGGTGAACCCCATCGCGATATCGATCTCCCCCGACTCCAGCAGGCGCGCGGCGTTCTCGTCCAGATTTATGGTTTCAATCCGCACGCCGGGCGCCGCCTTTCTCAAGCATGCGAGAAGCCTGGGAAGAATGACGGTTTGCCCTACATCGGTCATGCATATCCGGAATACATGGCTGGCGTTGGAAGGGTCGAAAGGTCGCGGCATTCCGGCATCGCCGGCGCACAATGCCAATGCATCCCGAATGGCGGGGATCATGGCCTCGAGGCGGGGAGTGGGCTGCATGCCATTGGAGGTGCGCACGAACAGCGGATCGTTGAAATGCTCGCGCAGCTTTCCCAAGCGGATGCTGATCGAAGGCTGTCCAAGGCCGATTTTTTCCACGGCGATCGATACGCTTTTTGTCCGATAGATTTCATCGAGGATCTGGAAGTCCTTTGCATCTATATCAATCATTTCGGGTCTCCTGATTGCCGCCGCCGGCCGCCGTCCATGCCGGACTTCGGGTGTGGCTCGAAGTCCGGCTGATTCTTCTTGTGGATGGAATACGGCGCGGTTGGCTAGTCGCGGCTTTCCCGCCACAGGCCCAGCGCCTTTTGGGCGGGGCGGTCGGAAAAGCTGAACAGCACCGAGTCTTCGGCCGGTTCGTGCTGGACCTTGCTCCACGACGGCACGACGAAGACATCGTGCGGCCCCCATGGAATGGTCTGGTCGCCGATGCGGCTGCTGCCGCGGCCTTCCACGACGCAGTAGACAGTGCCGTCCGTGGACCGGTAGGGTTCGCTCTTGAAGCCCGAAGGCAGGAATTGCGTGTAGGCGGCGATGGTCGGCATGGGCGAGCCTCCGGTGGCGGGGTTCGTGTATTGCAGCTTGATGCCGTGGTGGGCATCGAGCGGGCCGTTGCGGTACAGGCGATCCAGGACTTCCCGGCTGCGGCTGTAGGGGTAGACGAACAGCGGCGAGGAAAGGCTGGACGGCGTGTATTCCAGCGGCAGCAGGGCGGCGCCGTAGCGCGCCGCCGCATCGCCTTCGGGCCGGTCGATGGCCTGTGTTTCCTGGGGGTAGCTTTCGAAGAAACTGGTCGTGAACATGTTCACGATGGGCACGTCCAGTCCGTCGAGCCAGATGACGGGCTCGTCGCCGGGATTGCCGTGGTCGTGGAACGTCCACGACGGCGTGATGATGAAATCGCCCGGATGCATGGTAATGCGTTCCCCGTCGACGGCGGTGTAGGCGCCGCGGCCCTCGATGACGAGGCGCAGCGCCGCGGCCGCGTGGCGGTGGCTGGGGGCGATTTCCCCCGGCATGATGAGCTGCAGGCCGGCGTACAGGCTTTGCGTGATCTGAGAAATGCCCCGCAGGTTGGGATTTTCCAGGACCAGGACGCGGCGCTCGGCCTCGCGCGCCGTGATCAGGCCGCCGGCCTCCATGAGCAAGGCGCGCATCCGGGCGTAGTCCCAGCTGGCCGGAACATACTCCGGGCGCGGCTCGGCGGTGACCAGCCTGGCCATGGCGGCCCAGAGAGGCGCGACATCGTGGCGATCCAGCCGCTCGTAAAACTCGCGCCGGGCTGCGTCCAGTTCTTGCGTTTCGGGGGATGTGGCGTGATTCATGGCGCTCTCCGCGTATTGGTTGCTGGGGCTCAGGCGGCGGCGCGAACCTTGACGGTCAACGAACCGAGGCGTTCTATCGAGGCATGCATGACGTCGCCCGGAACCAGCGGGCCCACCCCTTCCGGCGTGCCGGTGATGATGACGTCGCCGGGCTGCAGGGTATAGAAGGACGATGCGAATTCAATGAGTTCGGGCACGCCCAGGATCAGGTCGGCGGTATTGGATTTTTGGCGCTGCTCGTCGTTGACTTTCAGGGAAAGCGCCAGGTTCGAGGCGTCGGGCAGTTCGTCGGCCGTGACCAGCCACGGGCCAAGCACCGTGTAGCTGTCGGGCGATTTGCGCAGGCTGCGCTCTTCGGGGCCGCGGATGGTGATGTCCAGGCCTATGCAGTAGCCGGCCACGTGTTTCAGCGCGTCTTCGCGGCGAATGTTGTTGCCTTGCTTGCCGATGACCACGGCCAGTTCGACTTCGTGGTCATTGCGCCGGTCCAGCTTGCGCAGGGCCACGCCGGCATGCTCGCCCACCAGCGAGCTTGGGGCCTTGAGGAACAGGCCGGCGCGCTGGATGTGGTTGATCTGGTTGTCGTGGTGCAGGTTGCGGTCGTCCAGGACTTCCTGCAAGTGCTTGACGTAGTTGACCGGCGCCGCGATGATCTTGCCGGGATTGGCGACGGGCGACAGCAACTGGGCTTGATCCAGCGGCAGCGTGGGGGCCTGATCCTTGATGGCCTCGATGCGTGCGCGAACCTTGTCCAGGTCGGCGATAAGAGGATCGTGGCCGGGCAGGGGATAGCGGTGAGCCGGCAGCACGTCCAGGGCGCCGCTGACGTCCCGGATGTGGGAACCTTCGACGAGGCCGAGTTGATTGTTGCCGAATCTGCAGATTTTCATGGTGGAGCTCCGAATGCGGGGCCGCGGTCTTGGGCGGCGATTTTGGGGTAATGGATTGGATGCGCGCCGGCCAAGCCTCCTGACGCCGTCAGGCCTTGATTCGGGCTTGGGTGAAGCGCGGGCGATGAAGCAAGTATAGGAAGGGCTCAACTATCAGTCTAGACATCATGTATGATAATTATTATCAATAGTTTTGATTTTTATCGTATGAGCGGGGCATGGACAACATCGACCTGAAGCTGCTGGCCGTTTTCGACGGCATCTACAAGACGGGCAATATTTCGCTGGCCGCCGAATCGCTGGGCATAGGCCAGCCCGCGGTCAGCATGAGCCTGCGCAGGCTGCGCGAGCACTTCAACGATCCGCTGTTCGTGCGCACTTCCGGCGGCATGGCGCCCACCTCGCTGGCCGAGGACCTGAAGCCGTATGTGGCGCAAACATTGGCCCTGCTGCATACCACGCTGGACTACCGGGCGCGGTTCGATCCGGCCACTTCCGAGCGCACGTTCCGCGTCTGTATGAGCGATATCGGCCAGGTGACGGCGCTGCCCGCCTTGCTGGAAGTCATCAAGCGCGATGCGCCATCCATCCGGATCGAAATCACGCCGGTTTCCGAACACACGCCCAAATTGCTGGAGTCCGGCGAGGTGGACCTGGCCGTGGGCTTCATGACCAAACTGGATGCCGGCTTCTACCAGCAAAAGTTGTTGGACGAGCGCTTCGTCTGCATTGCGCGCGCGGGGCATGCCCGCATCGGCAGGACGCTCAGCCTGCGCCAGTTCCAGGAAGAGCTGCATATGGTGGTGAGCTCGTCGGGAACCAGCGACGAGCTTATCGACCGGATGCTCCAGACGCACAATATCCAGCGCACCGTGGCCGTGCGCGTGCCGAATTTCGCAGGCGTCACCGCCAATATCGAGAACACGGACTACCTGGTCATCGTGCCGGAGCGCCTGGGGATGTTCCTGCAGAAAGGATGGGACATCAAGGTGCTTCCCCTGCCGTTCGAGGCGGTGAGCTATCAAGTCATGCAGCATTGGCACGAACGCCATGCCCGCGAGCCCGGCAACCGCTGGCTGCGCACCGTCATGGCTGGGATCTTCCAGCAGCCGTCATAAGTGGATGGTTATGTCCCGCCGGTAAAAAGTCATTGGCGGTATTTTTCGGGGTTCTTCAAAATGTGCCGACACAGTGCGTGTTGGCATAGGTAAAAAAATGGCTCTTATCGTCGCCGTGCGGCAACGGCGGGCGGCCATGCACAATAAACGGACCCTGGAGTGGACAAGGTGAAATTCGTATTCAGAAAGTACGCGGTAGTGGCCCTGCTGTTTGTATTCATGGTGGTGAACTTCGCCGACAAGGCGGTTCTGGGTATTGTCGGCGTTCCTTTGATGAAGGACGTGGGCATTACTCCGCAGGAGTTCGGCTACATCGCCAGCTCGTTCTTCCTGCTGTACTCGATTTCGGGCATTGCATTCGGCTTCATGGCCAATCGCGTCAAATCGAAATACATTCTGCTGGGCCTGGCCGCCGTCTGGGCGCTGACCCAGTTTCCAGTGGTGTTTTGGCCGACGGTGCCGATTCTCGTCATGTCGCGCATGCTGCTGGGCGCGGCGGAAGGGCCCGCCTACCCCGTCGCGGTGCACGCCGTCTATAAATGGTTCCCCAACGACCGGCGCACGCTGCCGACGGCCGTGCTGTCGCAGGGGGCGCCGGTGGGGGTGATCATCGCGGCGCCTCTGCTGGCTCATCTGATCGCCCGCTATTCCTGGCATGCGGCGTTTATTGCCTGCGGCGTGCTGGGTCTGGCCTGGTGCGTGTTGTGGGCCTTCATCGGCAAAGAAGGCGGGCATGGCGAGCCGGCCGTCCAGCCGGCCGGCTCCGTGGCCGAGGGCTCCGACGAGGATGGCCCGCGTGTCCCGTATTCGCGCTTGCTTCTTGATCCGTCCCTGATCGGAACCGTGCTTGCGACTTTCGCCGCGTTCTGGATATTGACCGTGGGCCTGACCTGGCTGCCGCCCTATCTGGAGCAAGGGCTAGGCTATGTCACGGTGGACATGGGATGGCTGATCGCCGTGATCGTGGGCGCCAACATTCCCTTCCAGCTCGGCGGCTCGTGGCTCTCGCAGCATCTGCTCGTCAAGAAGGGCGTGCCGTCCCGCTTGTCCCGCGCCGTGCTCATGAGCGGCCTGATTGCGCTGGGCGGCGTCAGCCTTTTCGCGGCCATGCTGCTGGAGCTCGGGCCAGTCGCAAAAATCGTGTTCCTTGCCATAGGCTGCGCTTTGCCCAACATCGTGTTTTGCATCGGGCCGGCCATTATCGGCGAGTTCGCGCCGCTTCGGCAGCGCGCCGGCCTGCTGGCCATCAATAGCTCAGTGGGCACGACGGCGGGGTTGATCGCGCCTACGGTGACGGGGTGGTTTGTCGGCGCGGCCGGCAAGGCGAATATTGCCGCAGGCTACGCAAACAGCTATATGTTCGCCGGTGCGCTTCTCGTTGTGTTCGGCTTGCTGGGCTGCCTGATCATTCACCCGGCGCGAAGCGCGGCAAGGATTCGCCGCTTGTCCCAGGGCGGGCAGGGCGGCCCGATCGGAGCGCGCCCAACCCTGCCACGCGCCACGATGTAGGCGCGTGGGCGGAAGAAGCCGTCCTGGCGCCCGGCGGGCCAGCAGCCCGCCAGAGCCGCTCGATTCCGGCTTCAGCCCGAGTTGCGCAGGCCGGCGGCGATGCCGTTGATCGTCATGTGTATGGCCCGCTGGATCTGGCTTTCCTTGTCGTCGCGGCGCGGCGCTTTTTCTCCTGCCTGCCGATGGCGCTTCAATAGCTCGACCTGCAGGTGGTTGAGCGGGTCGATGTAGGCGAAGCGTTCGCTCAAGGCATTGGCCAGCAGGGGGTCTTCGGCCAGCAGTTCGCGCTGGGCGACCCGAGTGAACATTTCCCTGGTCAGCATGAATTCGGCTTCGATGCGCCCGAACACATGGTTGCGCAGGGCGGCGTCGGGCACCAGGCCGGCGTATTGCCGGGCGATGCCCAGGTCGGTCTTGGCCAGCACCTGCTCCATGTTCGACAGCAGCGTCCTGAAGAAGGGCCAGTCGCGCGCCATTTTCCTCAGCAGGGCCAGGCGTGCTCCGGTTGTCGCCGGCCCGTTCTCGTGGCCGTGTTCGACGTAGCGGTACAAAGCGGTTCCCATGCCGTACCAGCCGGTCAGCAACAGGCGGCATTGCGCCCATGAAAACCCCCATGGAATGGCGCGCAGGTCCTCGATTTTCTGGCTGGCTTTGCGCGACGAGGGCCGCGAGCCGATGTTCAGCCCGGCGATTTCGAGAATGGGCGTGGAGGCGAAGAAGTAATCGTTGAAGCCCGGCGTGGCGTAGACCAGATCGCGATAGGCTTGCTGGGCCGTGGCCGACATGAAGTCCAGGGCCGAGCCGAACCGGGCCATGTTCTCGTCTTCGGTTTGCGCCGCCGCGAGCTTGGGCGCCAGGCTGGCCTCGAGCGTCGCCGCGACGAACATTTCCAGGTGATAGCGCCCGACCTCGGCGTTCTTGTATTTGGCCTGTATGACTTCGCCTTGTTCGGTCAGCCGTATCTGGCCGTTGACGGTGCCTGGCGGCTGGGCAAGAATGGCGTCGAAGCTCGAGCCGCCGCCGCGGCCCACCGAGCCGCCGCGGCCATGGAACAGCCGCAGGCGAGTCTTGCGTTTCAGGAATACCTGGACCAATTGGCGTTCGGCCTGGTAAAGCGACCAGTTCGAGGTCAGATAGCCGCCGTCCTTGTTGCTGTCGGAATACCCCAGCATGACTTCCTGCACGCCGTCTTGCGCGTGGCGCACGCGGGCCTTGACTTCGGGCAGATCCAGCCACTGCGCCATGATGCCGGCGCTGCGCTCCAGGTCGGGTATGGTTTCGAACAGGGGAACCACCATCAGCCCGCCTTCTCCGCTGTCCGAGGCCTGGTTCCAGGCCGGCGCGATGAGCCCCGTTTCCTGCTGCAGCACCAGCACCTCGAGCAGGTCGCTGAGCGTTTCGGTATGCGACACGATGGCCTGCTTGATGGCCATGTCGCCGTATTTTTTGCGGCACGCCGCCGCCATGCGCAAGATGGCCAGCTCTTTTTCGGTTTCGGCCGAATAGGACATCCACGGCGACACCAGGGGCCGGGCCTGGCGGATTTCGCTGCGCAGCAGGCTGATGCGCTCTTCTTCGGACAGGGCGGCGTAGTCGACGACCTTGTTGTTGCGCATGACGCCGGCCGCTTTGAACAGCTCGGTCAGCACGCGTTCGTGGACGTCCGAGCTCTGGCGCAGATCGACCGTGGCCAGATGGAAGCCGAATACGCTGGCCGCCTGGCGCAGGCTGGCAAGCCGCAGCGGCGCGATGAGCGAGCCATGATGCTTGTCGAGCGAGTCGAGCACTATTTGCAGGTCGTGCTCGAACTCCTGGGGATCCGCGTAGGGGGAGGCGTCGTAGGTCGGCCAAAGCGCCTGCGAGTGGCCGGTCAGCGCGACGGACGTGGCGGCCAGCCGGGCATAGATATGAATGAAGGCGCGGCGGTACGGCTCGTCCAGACGGTGGGGAGAGGGATCCTGGCTTTCCTGGGCAAGCTCCCGCAGCGCGGGGCTTACCGAACTGAGCGACTGGGAGATGGACACCTCGGTTCCCAGTTGCTTGGTTTCGTGCAGGTAGTGGCGCAGCACCAGGGTGGACTGGCGCAGCAGCGCTTGTTCCAGAGTCGCCGCATTGACGTTGGGATTGCCGTCCCGATCGCCGCCTATCCAGTTGCCCATGCGCAGGAATGGCGGCAGCGGTTCGTCGTCCTCGTCGAAAATGCTGCGGGCCGGGCCTTGCAGTTGATTCGACAGCTCCTGGTAGAGCCGTGGAATGGCGGTCAGGAAGGTGCTGGTGTAGTAGGTAAGTGCATTGTCGATTTCGTCGATGACCGTCAGCCTTTGCTGGCGCAGCATGCGCGTTTGCCACAGCATGGCGACCAGGCCCGTCAGCCGCTTCTGCAGCGCGTGCCTTTCCGAAGGGGTCAGGGTGTCCTGTTCGTGAGCCAGCAAGGCGGCGATTTCGCGGTGCAGATCCAGGGTGCTTTTGCGCTGGACTTCGGTAGGGTGCGCGGTCAGCACCGGCACGATGCAGGCGCTTTCCAGATAGCGCCGGATCTTGTGTCCGCCGATGCCCTGCGCCTTCAGAAACGTCAGGGCATGCTGCAGGCTGCCGTGCGAGGGCTCGCCGCTGGTCAGCTCGTGCTTTCGCTGGCGCCGGTTCTGGTCGCGGTCTTCGGCGATATTGGACAATTGCAGGAAATAGCTGAACGCCCGGGCAACCGAGTTGGCCTTGTGGCTGGCCAGCCGCACGATTTGCCGCTCCAGGATTTTTCCCGATGCCGCATCCCCCTCGCGGCGAAACTTCACCGCCGCCTGCCGAAGCTTTTCGATGATCTCGTAGACGGCCTTGCCGTCGCATTCCTTGATGACTTCGCCCAAGGTTTTGCCAAGCAGGCGGATATCGTTGCGCAGGGAAGAGGGCGCCGCGGCGCCGGGTGCTGGGTGATCCACGAAGTCTCCTGATAGGCCGGATGCCGCCATGGCCCGATTGATTATGTTGCAGTGCAACCAACACTATAACCAGTCAGGCCGGGGTTTGA
>JBEBXF010000031.1:0-16124 GCA_040391725.1 Eoetvoesiella caeni
GTTTGCTCAAGCCACCGAAGCGGCCGCGCTTGAAAACGCCAAGGCCAAGTTTCTGGGCAAGCAGGGGGCCTTGACGGCCATGCTGAAGGGCCTGGCCCAGCTGGATCCAGAAACCAAGCGAACCGAAGGCGCACGCATCAATCAGGTCAAGCAGCAGATCGAAAGCCTGTTGAACAACCGGCGCGCCGAACTGGCGCAGGCCGAGCTCGACAAGCGCCTGGCCTCCGAAACCATCGATGTCTCCCTGCCCGGAAGGGGCCGCCGCGCCGCGGGCATACACCCGGTCATCCAGACTTGGCAACGCGTCGAGGCCATCTTCCGCTCCATCGGGTTCGACGTGGCCGACGGCCCCGAAATCGAAAACGACTGGACCAATTTCACGGCGCTGAACAACCCCGAAAACCACCCCGCGCGTTCCATGCAGGACACCTTTTACGTCGACATGCAGGATGCGCAGGGCCTGCCGCTGTTGCTTCGCACGCATACCAGCCCCATGCAGGTGCGCTATGCGCGCATGAATAAGCCGCCCATCAAGGTCATCGCCCCGGGGCGCACGTACCGCGTCGACAGCGACGCCACGCATTCGCCCATGTTCCATCAGGTGGAAGGGTTGTGGATCGCCGAAGACATCTCCTTCGCCGACCTCAAGGGTGTGTATAGCGATTTTCTCAAGGCGTTCTTTGAAACCGATGATCTGTCGGTGCGCTTTCGCCCGTCGTTTTTCCCCTTTACCGAACCCTCGGCCGAAATCGACATGATGTTCACGTCGGGACCCAACCAGGGACGCTGGCTGGAAATCTCGGGTTCCGGACAGGTGCATCCGCAGGTGGTGCGCAATTACGGCCTCGATCCCGAGCGCTACATCGGGTTCGCGTTCGGCTCCGGGCTAGAGCGCCTGACCATGCTGCGTTACGGCGTCAACGACCTGCGCCAGTTCTTCGAGGGCGACTTGCGCTTTCTGCGCCAGTTCAATCGCTAGGGCCTTTCAACAGGCTCTAATCCATTCATCCGCGCCTTGCCGTCAAACGGATCCGACTTACCATGCAATTTCCAGAATCCTGGCTACGTACTTTTGTCAATCCCGCCATCGATACCGACGAGCTGTCGCATCGCCTGACCATGGCGGGCCTGGAGGTCGAGGAGGCCGTACCGGCCGCTCCGCCTTTCAGCGGCGTCGTGGTCGCCCATATCGTCGAAATCGCTCCTCATCCCAATGCCGACAAGCTGCGGGTGTGCCAGGTGGACGATGGCTCGGGCGCCTTGCTGCAGATCGTCTGCGGCGCGCCCAATGCCGCGGCCGGCCTGAAGGTTCCGCTGGCGCGCATCGGCGCCAGGCTGCCCGGCGACATGAAGATCGGCAAGGCCAAGATGCGCGGCGTCGAGTCTTTCGGCATGCTGTGCTCGGCGCGGGAACTGGGGCTTTCCCAGGATCATGCCGGCTTGCTCGAGCTGGACGCCCAGGCCGAAGCCGGACAGTCGCTGCGCGATGCCCTGGGCCTGGACGATACGGTGTTTACGCTCAAGCTCACGCCCAATCGCGCCGATTGCCTTTCCATCCTGGGCGTGGCGCGCGAAGTGGCGGCCCTTACCGGCGCGCCGCTTACCCCGCCTTCCTTCGAGCCGGTGCCGGTTGCGCTGGGCGACCGCCTGGCCGTCGAGGTGCAGGCCCCCGATTTGTGCGGCCGTTTCGCCGGACGGGTGATACGCGGCGTCAATGCGCGCGCGGCCACGCCCTCCTGGATGAAATCGCGCCTGGAAAGGGCGGGGCAGCGCTCCATCTCGGCCCTGGTCGACATTTCCAACTACGTCATGCTGGAACTGGGGCGCCCCACCCACGTCTTCGACTTGAATCGCATCGATGGCGGCCTGACGGTGCGCTGGGCCCGCGAAGGCGAAACCCTGGAACTGCTCAATGGCCAGACCGTGACGCTGGCGCCGGACGTCGGCGTCGTGGCGGCGGGCGCCGTGCCGGAAAGCATGGCCGGCATCATGGGCGGCGAGGCCAGCGCCGTCACCCTGGATACGACGGATATCTACCTGGAGGCGGCGTTCTGGTGGCCGGAGGCCATCATGGGCCGGACCCGGCGCTATAAATTCAGCACCGAGGCCAGCCACCGGTTCGAGCGCGGCGTGGACTTCGATTCGATTCCCGACCATCTCGAGCGCATGGCCCGCCTCATCATCGACATTTGTGGCGGCCAGGCCGGCCCGATTGACGACCAGATCGCCAACCTGCCCGAGCGCGCCCCGGTGGCCATGCGCCTGCAGCGCTGCCATCGCATTCTGGGGGTGCCGGTGGCGCAAGCCGAGGTCGAGCGCATCTTCACCAGCCTGAATCTTCCCTTTACCGTGCAGGACGGGGTGTTCAGCGTGACGCCGCCGTCGTACCGCTTCGACATCTTCATCGAAGAAGATCTCATCGAGGAAGTGGCGCGCGTCTACGGATTCGAACGCATTCCCGACCTGCCGCCGCTTGCCAGGGCGCAGATGCGGCTGGAGCCCGAGACGTTGCGCGGGCCTCATGCCTTGCGCGCGGTCATGGCGGAGCTCGATTACCAGGAAGTCATCAACTTTTCCTTCGTCGAAGAGTCCTGGGAAAAAGACTACGCCGGCAACGACGATCCCATCCGCCTGCTGAATCCCATTGCCAGCCAATTGGCCGTCATGCGCTCCAGCCTGATCGGCGGCTTGCTGGCCAACGTTCGGCACAACGCCAATCACAAGCAAAGCCGGGTGCGGGTTTTCGAACTGGGTCGGGTGTTTGCGCGCGATGCGCAGGTGGTCGACTCTGACCTGGCCGTCGCCGGCGTCAGCCAGCCGCAGCGCCTTGCCGGCATTGCCTGGGGGCCGGCCCTGGAAGAGCAGTGGGGTGCGCCGACGCGCCCGGTCGACTTTTACGATGTAAAGATGGATGTCGAAACATTGCTGGGCGCGCAGGCCAGGCTCCTGGTGTGCGAACCGGCCGCGCATCCCGCGCTGCATCCGGGCCGCAGCGCGCGCCTGGTGCTGGATGGCCGCGAGATCGGTTGGCTGGGCGAGCTGCATCCGCGCTGGGTCCAGCTGGCCGAGCTGGCCCATGCGCCGGTGGTGTTCGAGGTGGACGTCGCCGCCATTTCCACGGCCGCCTTGCCGCGACCGGTCGAGCTGTCGCGCCAGCCGGTCGTGGCGCGCGACCTTGCCGTCTGGGCGGACGTTAAAGTTTCGTATCAGGATTTATTGGACACCCTTGCCCAAACCGTGGCGTCTAATGCTACTCTTAGCGTTGTCAAGGATATCCGGCTGTTCGACGTCTGGCGGGACAAATCCGAGAACGCCGTGGCTGAAAAAAGCATGGCCTTCCATTTCTGGCTGCAAGATCCCGAAGTCACGCTGGATGACGCCCGAGTCGAACAATGCATGAATCTTCTATTAGAAGCGCTGGTCAGCGCTCATGGGGTGCGCTTGCGCGCATAAGGAGTTAAAGCAATGAATTCAGATCCACGTACCCTGACCAAGGCCGAGCTGGCCGAGCTGCTGTTCGATCGCGTCGGCCTGAACAAGCGCGAAGCCAAGGACATCGTCGATACCTTTTTCGAAGAGATCCGCGATTCGCTGGCGCGCGGCGTCGAAGTCAAGCTTTCGGGCTTCGGCAACTTCCAGGTGCGCGACAAGCCGCCCCGTCCCGGGCGCAACCCCAAGACCGGCGAAGTCATCCCCATCGAGGCGCGCCGGGTCGTCACCTTCCATGCAAGCCAGAAGCTCAAGGGCGTGGTCGAGCCGTCGGCCCAGGCCGGCGCCGCGCCGGCGGAATAAGCCGCCTCTGGCGGGCGAGCCCGATGCGGCGCGCCCTTCGTCCCGTTTCCGAATCGTTTTTCAATCGGTATAGATAGAATCTGCACATGAGCCAGTCCG
The DNA here is from genome assembly GCA_040391725.1 of Eoetvoesiella caeni. Classification (GTDB taxonomy): domain Bacteria; phylum Pseudomonadota; class Gammaproteobacteria; order Burkholderiales; family Burkholderiaceae_B; genus Eoetvoesia; species Eoetvoesia caeni_A. Next base: position 3,892 of record JBEBXF010000031.1, read on the forward strand.
ATACCCCTGTTGTTTTGCCGCCCATCCCGGCCAAGCGCTACTTCACCATAGGCGAAGTCAGCGATCTGTGCTGCGTCAAGCCTCATGTGCTGCGCTACTGGGAGCAGGAATTCACGCAGCTCAAGCCGGTCAAGCGCCGCGGAAATCGCCGCTATTACCAGCACCACGAAGTGCTGCTGATACGCCGCATACGCGATCTTCTGTACGAACAGGGCTTCACCATCAGCGGCGCGCGCAACCGGTTGGGCGATACGCGCGAAGCGCCTCCGCACGATCAGGATGCCGCCGTGCGCCTGAGCGGGCAGGAATTCCAGGTATTGCGGGCCGATCTCGTTGCGGCGCGCGAAGCGCTGGCCCAGGCTCTGGGCGAAAACGGCGCCCAATCGTCAATCACCGGCCAATAAATAGCCGGCCATAAGCCGCGCGCCGGCTGCGCGATCAACGCATGCAACGGCAGCCCTGTGCAGACGGGGCTGCCGTTGATTCTTGAGGCGTCAGCGCTCAACGGCTCGCCAAGCGACAGATCCGGCCGGGCGATTGCCGGGCCGTCATCCCGGCATGGCGCCCCGCCGTTCAGCTCAAGGCGACAAGGCGGCCGATGAACAGAATCGGGCCTTTGGGCTCGTGGGGTGCCACTGCGCCGCGCGGTTCCAGGGTGATTTCAAAAATCTGCCCGGTGGGTATGTTTCCGGCGGCTTGCGCCGGCAATACCAGCGGCGAGTTGGGACTCAACTCGGCCAGCAATCGAGGGGTTTCCGTGTCGCCGTGCACCCATATGTATACGGCAGCGTCCTGGGCAATCTCTATTTTGACCTTGGGGGTCAGCATCAGGTCGCCCGATACATCGAACGTCACGATCCAGCCTGGCGTGGATGTTTGGCCCGGCGCCTGCAAAATGGCGGCGCGGGTTGGCGGGGCCGTGGCCGCCGCCGGGGCGGACGCGGCAGCCGGCTTGGCGGTATCGCCGGAGGCGACCGAGGGTGCGGACTGCCCGGCGGACGCATTTTGCGCTTTGGGCTGCAAGGCGGCGGCGATCAGCCCAAGCGCCAGTACCAGCGTTGCGCCGCGCCACAGCCAAAGGCTGGACCAGAAGCTTCGTCCGGGTTTCGGCTGGCCCGGCCGGCGCTCGGAGGCCTGTGCCGTTCGGGCTCTGCCGGCCGGCGGGCCGGATTTTGCGGGTTGCCGCGCCGGGGTTTGCGGTGCGTCCGGTTTTACCGTGGTTTCCGCGGGCGTCGACGCCGCGGGCATGGGGGGCATGGCACTGGGGCGCAGCGGTACCGTGGTGTCATGCCCCAATGCGGTCTGTATTTGCAGCAGCAGCTCGGGCGATGGCGTTTCGGCGGGAAGCTCGTCCACCAGGGCCAGGAAGCGGTTTTCCCACTCCAGGGCGCTGGCCACGGCGTCGTAGTCGGCGCCGAGCAGGGCGTGGGCCTGCGCGGTTTCCTGCAGGTTCAGCAAGCCAAGCGCGTATTCGGCGGTCAGAAAGGGTTGGGCGGTATTCCTGCTCATGCCTGCTCCGCCTCCTGGATGGCCGCCAAGGCGGTATGCACGTGGGACCTCACTTGTTCTTGCGGCATGTGCATGAGCGCGCCGATTTGCTCGTAGTTCAGGCCGCCGTAATAGGCCATGAGGACGGGCAGGCGCTGGGCCTGCTCGAGGCCGTTCAAGGTGCGCACCAGTGGCGCGGAGTCGGCGGTGTTGGACAGAACCGGCAGCCTGGCCTGCCAGCCGGCCTTGGCGGCGGGCACGATGCGTCCCGACTGGCGCAAACGGTTCATGACGCGATAGCGCATAATGCTGTAAATCCATGCCCGGGCTGTTCCGGCTTGCGGGTCGTAACTGGCCGCGTTTTTCCAGATCAGCACGAAGGTATCGCGCACCACCGCCTCGGCGGCGCTGCCGTCGGCCAGCATTCGCGTCGCCAGAGCCAGCATTTGCGGCGTTTCCCGATGGTATAAATCGCGAAGCGCCGCCTGGTTGCCTCGGGCGCAGGCGGTCAAAGCAGCTTCGTAGTCGAAGTTTGGGGCAAGCATCGAATCTCCATTTTTCTTGGGGGAGCGCGCTTATTGTATTAGGTACTCCATGAACGCCGGCTTTAAAAGCCGCCTTTTTTTGATTGATTGAACGCATGAAATTCCGCCACGCCGGCCCGGCGCCGAAAAACCGCAACGATATCCAGACCCTCAAATCGCTGCTTCCGTATGTCTGGCAGTTCAAGGAACGCGTGTTGCTGGCCCTGGGCTGTCTGATCGCGGCCAAGGTCGCGAGCGTCTGGCTGCCGCTGTTTCTCAAGAAAATCGTCGACCAGCTCAGTTTGCAGCAAACTTTGCTCGTGCTGCCGGTGGCCGCCTTGCTGGGGTACGGGCTTGCGCGGTTGTCCAGCAGTGTGTTCGGCGAGCTGCGCGATGCCTTGTTCGCGCGCGTGACCCAGGGCTCCATCCGGCGCATCGCCACAGGCCTTTTCCAGCATCTGTTCGCGTTGTCGATGAGTTTTCATTTGAAGCGGCAGACCGGAGGGCTGAGCCGCGATATCGAGCGCGGCACGAAGGGCATCGGCTTTCTGCTGAATTTCACGGTATTCAATATTTTGCCGACCTTGATCGAGATCGGGATGGTGTCGGCGGTGCTGCTGTGGCGCTACGACTATATGTTCGCCGTCGTGACGCTGGGCACGATTCTCGGCTACGTGCTCTTTACCTTGCTGGTCACCGAGAAGCGCATGGTTTATCGGCGCAGCATGAACGACCTCGACAGCAAGGCCAACAGCAAGGCCATCGACGCCTTGCTGAACTACGAAACGGTCAAGTATTTCGGCAATGAAAAATACGAAATAGACCGCTACGACGGGAATCTGCGGCGCTGGGTGGATTCCGCGGTCAAGAACCAGGTGTCGCTGAACCTGCTCAATATCGGGCAGGGCGCCATCATCACGCTGGGCGTCACGGCCCTGCTGTGGCTGTCGGCGTCGGGAGTGGTCGCACACACCATGACGGTGGGCGACGTGGTGCTGGTGTCGGCCTATCTGACCCAGCTTTACGCGCCCCTGAACTTCCTGGGTTTCGTCTATCGGGAAATCAAGCATGCGCTGGCCGATATGGAACGCATGTTCGGCCTGCTGCAGGAAAGCGAAGAGGTCGCCGACAAGCCCGGCGCCCCGGCGTTGGAAGCCGACCGGGCCGAGATCCGCTTCGAGCACGTCGAGTTCGGCTACGAAGCGAACCGGCAGATATTGTTCGATGTGAGCTTTACGATTCCCGCCGGCCGGACATTGGCCGTGGTGGGGGCATCGGGAGCCGGCAAGTCCACCTTGTCGCGCCTGTTGTTCCGGTTCTACGACGTCGACAAGGGCGCCATACTCATCAACGGCATCGACGTGCGCGACGTCAGCCAGGAAAGCCTGCGCAGGCACATCGGCATCGTCCCGCAGGACACCGTGCTTTTCAACGACAGTATTCTGTACAATATCGCCTACGGAAATCCAGCGGCCTCGCAGGCGGACATCGTGCAGGCCGCCAAAGCCGCCCGCATCCATGATTTTGTCATGAGCCTGCCCGGCGGTTACGAAACACCGGTCGGCGAGCGCGGCCTGAAGCTTTCGGGCGGTGAAAAGCAGCGCGTGGCCATCGCCCGCACACTGCTTAAAAACCCGCCCATCCTGATTTTCGACGAGGCCACCAGCGCGCTGGATACCCGCACCGAACGGGCTATCCAGGACGAGCTGACGCAAATTGCGCGCAATCGCACGACGCTGATCATCGCGCACCGGCTGTCGACCATCATCGATGCCGACGAGATCGTCGTGCTGGATCACGGCCGCGTGGTGGAGCAGGGCTCGCATCGCGAACTGCTGCTGTTGGGCGGTCGCTACGCCCAGATGTGGATGATGCAGCAGGCTGGCCAGGACGAACCAGAATGATGCGGGCTTCCGAAGGCCGTTTGACACATACAGTACTAAAACGGTACTATATGGTTAATTCGCTGAATACCTGAAACATCCGGTTCGGCGGCTTTCAATTCCACACCCAATACTTACCGGTCACACAATCCGCCATGTTGCGCGTCAGCAAAATCATCGACTACGGCACGCTGGTTCTTACCCATATGGCCAGCCATCCGCAGCGCTATTTCAGCGCGTCCGATTTGGCCGAGACTCTGGGAATCGGCCAACCTACCGTCAGCAAGGTGCTCAAGGCACTGGGGCGCCGCGATCTCGTGCACAGCATGCGCGGCGCGCGCGGCGGTTATGCGCTCAGCCGGCCCGCAACGCAAATCACCATTGCTCAAGTCGTCGATGCGCTGGACGAGCAGCCATTTGGCTTGACCGAATGCAGCGCCACGCCCGGCGTCTGTGGCTACGAATCCGATTGCCGAATCCGCTCCAATTGGTTGCGCATCAACAATATCGTACGACGCACTCTTGAAGACATAAGCATCGCCGACATGGCGCAGTCCGCACATATGCATTTTGAACTAGAGGTTTTACCGCATGAAAACAGCGACCGAAAAGATCGACTCGTTCCTTGACCGGGAGTACGAGGCCGGTTTCGTCACCGACGTCGAATCCGACACCATACCGAAAGGCCTGTCGGAAGACACCATCCGGCTATTGTCGGCCAAGAAGGGCGAGCCCGAATTCATGCTCGAGTGGCGGCTGTCGGCGTATCGGCAATGGCTGACCATGACACCGCCCGAATGGGCCAAGGTGGGGTTCCCGCCCGTTGATTTCCAGGACATCATCTACTATTCGGCGCCCAAGTCCAAGAAGGACGGCCCCAAGTCGCTGGACGAAGTCGATCCCGAACTGTTGCGCACCTATGAAAAACTGGGCGTGCCGTTGCACGAACGGGCCCGTTTGGCCGGGGTGGCGGTCGATGCCGTGTTCGATTCGGTTTCGGTGGCCACCACGTTCCGCAAGCAGTTGTCCGATGTCGGCGTGATCTTCTGTTCGTTCTCGGAAGCCGTCAAAGAGTACCCCGAGCTGGTTCGCAAATACCTGGGCTCGGTCGTGCCGCAGGGCGACAATTTCTATGCGGCGCTCAACTCGGCGGTGTTCTCGGACGGCTCCTTCGTCTACATTCCCAAGGGCGTGCGATGTCCCATGGAACTGTCCACGTATTTCCGCATCAATGCGCAAGATACCGGACAGTTCGAACGCACGCTCATCATCGCCGACGAAGGCGCCAGCGTCAGCTACCTGGAAGGCTGTACGGCGCCCATGCGCGACGAAAACCAGCTGCATGCGGCGGTGGTCGAGCTGGTTGCCATGGACGATGCCAAGATCAAATACTCCACCGTGCAAAACTGGTATCCCGGCGACAAGAACGGCGTTGGCGGCATCTACAACTTCGTGACCAAGCGCGGCGATTGCCGCGGCCCGCGTTCGCGCATTTCCTGGACCCAGGTGGAAACCGGCTCGGCCATTACCTGGAAATACCCCAGCGTCATCCTGCGCGGCGACGACTCGGTGGGCGAGTTCTATTCCGTGGCGCTCAGCAATCATCGCCAGCAGGCCGACACCGGCACCAAAATGATACACATGGGCCGCAATACCAGCAGCACCATCATCTCGAAAGGCATCTCGGCGGGGTTCGGCAGCAATACCTTCCGCGGCCTGGTGCGCATGACGCCCAAGGCCGAGAATGCGCGCAATTACACGCAATGCGACTCCCTGCTCATCGGCAAGAAGTGCGCCGCCCATACTTTTCCCACCATCGAGGTGCAGAACCCGACCGGCCAGGTCGAGCACGAGGCCACCACATCCCGCATCGGCGAAGACCAATTGTTCTATGCCATGCAGCGCGGCTTGTCGGCCGAGGATGCGGTGTCCATGATCGTCAATGGTTTCTGCAAAGAAGTTTTCAAAGAATTGCCCATGGAGTTTGCGGTCGAAGCACAGAATCTGCTCGGCGTAAGTCTCGAAGGCAGCGTAGGTTAATAAAGAGGTTATTCATGCTTGAAATTCGCGATTTACACGCTTCCATCAATAACAAACCCATTCTGCGCGGCCTGACACTGTCGATCAAGCCGGGCGAGGTGCATGCCATCATGGGGCCCAACGGCGCGGGCAAAAGCACGCTGTCGCAGGTATTGGCCGGCCGCGACAACTACCACGTGGAAAGCGGATCCGTCACCTGGCAAGGGCAGGACTTGCTGGCCATGTCGGTCGAAGAGCGCGCGCGTTCGGGCCTGTTCCTGGCTTTCCAGTATCCCATCGAAATCCCGGGTGTTTCCAATGCCTATTTCCTCAAGGCGGCGGTCAATGCGGTGCGCCGCCACCAGGGCCTGCCCGAGCTGGACGCCATGGATTTCCTGACCCGCGTCAAAAGCGAAATGAAAACGGTGGGCATGAAGGAAGAGTTCTTGTACCGTTCGGTCAACGAGGGTTTTTCGGGCGGCGAGAAAAAGCGCAACGAAGTCCTGCAAATGGCTTTGCTGGAACCGCGCCTGGCCATTCTGGACGAAACCGATTCGGGCCTGGACATCGACGCCCTGCGTGTCGTGGCCGATGGCGTGAACCGCCTGCGCTCGCCGGAGCGCTCCCTCATCGTCATCACGCACTATCAACGTCTGCTGGACTACATCGTGCCCGATTACGTGCATGTGCTTTCGGGCGGCCGCATCGTCCGTTCCGGCGGCAGCGAGCTGGCGCTCGAGCTCGAAGAGCGGGGCTACGGTTGGCTGGGCGAGGGCGCCAAGCCGGGCAAGGGGGCCGCCGCATGAGCGCCCTGGAATCTCTCTCCGCCGGCTTCAAGGCGGGTTCGGGCGCTTTGGCCGGCGCCAGTGCGCCTTGGCTGGCCGCCTTGCGGCAGCGCGCCTTCGACCGCTTCCAGCAAGAAGGCTGGCCCGTCGCCAAACAGGAGAACTGGCATCACACCTCTTTGGCCACTCTGGATCAACAAAGCTTTGCGCTGCAAAGCGAGGCTCGCGTAGCCGCCGAAAAAATCCAGGCGCTGCGCGACGGCGAAGCCGGGCACTGGCTGGTGTTCGTCGACGGCCGCTACACACCGCAATTGTCCGAGGTGGGGGCTTTGCCCGCGGGCGTGCAAATCCAGGCGGTATCCCAGGTGCTGCGCGACCATCCCGAGCAGCTTGAAGCGTATTTCGGCAGCGAAGCCGATGGCGCCAGCACGGCGGCGCTCAACCTGGCCCTGGCGGACGACGGAATTTGCATCCGTGTGGCGCGCGGCGAACACGTCGAACTGCCCATCCATGCGGTATTCGTTTCCGCCTCCACGCAGGCCGCCAGCTTTTCGCGCAATATCGTCGTACTGGAAGGCGGCGCGCAAGCTACGCTGATCGAGCACTACGTGGGCGAAAACGCAGGGGTTTCATTAAGCAGCACCGTCCTGCGGGCGGTTCTGGCCGCCGATGCGCGCCTGGTGCATCTCAAGCTGCAGCAGGAAGACGAGCAGGCCTTCCATCTGGGCGAAAGCGATATCGCGCAAGAGCGGGGTTCGAACTACATCTCGCATTCCATGTCGTTCGGCGCCCGCCTGGCCCGCAACGATATCGTCACGCACTTCAACGGCGAACACTGCGAAACGCTGCTCAACGGCTTGTATTATGTCGACGGCAAGCGCCATGTCGACCACCATACCTGGATCGATCACGCCAAGCCCTACGGCACCAGCCGCGAATACTACCGGGGTATTCTGGCCGATACCGCTCGCGGCGTGTTCGCCGGGCGCATCCTGGTTGCTCCGGGCTCCGACGGCACCGATGCCGTCCAGCGCACCGACAGCCTGCTGTTGTCGCGGATGGCTCGCGCCGACGCCCGTCCCGAACTCGAAATCTACGCCGATGACGTCAAGTGCGCGCATGGCGCCACCGTCGGGCAAATCGACGAAACCAGCCTGTTCTACCTGCGTTCGCGCGGCCTCGACGCCGAGCATGCGCGCAGCATTCTCATCTACGCCTTTGCGGCCCAGGCCATCGAGCGCATCGCCGACGAATCGCTGCGTCGCCGGGTGACGCGCGCTGTCAGGGGCTTGCTGCCCGGCAAAGAGCTCCTGGGAGGCATGGCATGAACGCGCCCGCCGTTTCGTTTTCCGAGTCGCTCGATCTGGGCCGCATCGCGGATTTTCCCATTTTGTCCAACCCCATCCGCGGCAAGCGCCTGGTGTATCTGGACAACGGTGCAACCACCCAGAAGCCGCAGTCCGTCATCGACTCCGACAGCAGCTTCTACCTGAACTCCAACGCCAACATCCATCGCGGCGTGCATTGGCTGTCGCAGCACGCCACCGACCTGTACGAGCAAGGCCGCGACCTGGTGCGCCGCCTGCTCAATGCCGCCGACAGCAACGAAATCGTGTTCACCCGAGGCACGACCGAAGCCATCAACCTGGTGGCCTATAGCTGGGGCCGCGCCAATCTGCGCGCCGGCGATCATGTCGTCGTCAGTGCGCTGGAGCATCACTCCAACATCGTTCCCTGGCAATTGGTGTGCGAACAAACCGGCGCCGAACTCAAGGTCATCCCCATCAACGACGCGGGTGAACTCGATATGGCGGCCTACCGGCAGTTACTTGGGCCGCAGGTGCGCATGGTGGCGGTAACCCATATTTCCAACGCGCTGGGCACGGTCAATCCGGTTGCCGAGATCACCCGGCTCGCGCACGAGGCGGGCGCCCTGGTGCTGGTGGACGGCGCGCAAGCCGTGGCGCATCAGGTGGTCGACGTGCAGCAGATAGGCTGCGATTTCTATGCGTTTTCGGGACACAAGCTGTACGGCCCCACCGGCATAGGCGCTTTGTACGGGCGCTACGATTTGCTGCAGGCCATGCCGCCATGGCAGGGCGGCGGCGACATGATACGCACAGTCAGCTTCGAGCGCAGCACGTATGCCGACGCTCCGCAGCGCTTTGAGGCGGGCACGCCCAATATCGCCGGGGCCATCGGCCTGGGCGCGGCAATCCAGTACGTGCTCGATATCGGGCTGGACACCATTGCCGCGCACGAGCATGCCTTGCTGGATTACGGCACCGCCGCCCTGCAAGGTGTACGGGGCTTGAAAATCATAGGCAATGCCGCCGACAAGGCGGGCATCCTGTCGTTCGTCATCGAAGGCATTCATCCTCACGACCTGGGCACCATTCTCGATATGGACGGGGTGGCGATACGCGCCGGCCATCATTGCGCCATGCCGGTCATGACCCGTTTCGGCATTCCCGGCACGGCGAGGGCTTCGCTTGCCCTTTACAATACCCGCGACGATATCGACGCGCTGGTTCGATCCATAGGCGCGGCGCAAAAAATGTTTGGAGTGGAGCGGTAATAAGCATGGCCGATATGCAGCAAGATCTACGCGAGCTTTACCAGGAAGTCATCTTCGATCACAACCGCCATCCGCGCAATTTTCATGCCATGGAGCATGCCAGTCACGCGGCCGACGGCCACAATCCGTTGTGCGGCGACCAGCTTACCGTATACGTGAAGGTGGAGGATGGCGTGGTGAGCGATGCCAGTTTTGTCGGCCACGGCTGCGCGATTTCCACGGCTTCGGCATCGTTGATGACCGAAGCGGTGAAGGGCAAGCCGGTGGCCGAGGTCGAGGCCTTGTTCAAGGACATGCACGCCATGTTGACGCAGGCGCACCCGGAAGGGCGCGATTTCGGCAAGCTGGAAGTCCTGGCCGGCGTTCGCGAGTTTCCCGCACGGGTAAAGTGTGCCACGCTGGCCTGGCATACCTTGCATAATGCGCTGGCCGGCATGCGCGATACGGCGCAAACAGAATAAAGGATGTCATCATGTATCACGGGCGACACGAAGTCGAGGTCAGCCGGGACTGTCCGGCGGTCAGCGTGCCTTACGGCGCGCCGGTTACCATCGAAAAAGGCTGCATGGCCCAGATCACCCAGAAGCTGGGCGGCAGCTACACCGTTTACGTGGATGGCAATCTATACCGGGTAGAGGGCGTGGATGCCGACGCGCTGGGGTTTGAACCGACCGAGGCGGCCGAAACCGTCGTGCCGGAAGGCGAGCTGACCGTGGAGTCCGTGCGCGACATGGCCTGGAGCCTGCTGGCCACCTGCTACGATCCTGAAATCCCGGTCGACATCGTCAACCTGGGGCTGGTCTATCGCTGCGAGGTGGACGTGGTTGGTGAGGATCAGTTCAAGATCGACGTGGACATGACCCTGACGGCGCCCGGCTGCGGCATGGGCACTATGATCGCCGACGAAGCCAAGGTCAAGCTGCAGTCCATACACGGCGTGGTCAACGTCAATGTGAATCTGGTCTGGGATCCTCCCTGGGGCCGCGAAATGATGAGCGAGCACGCGCGCCTCGAAATGGGGATGATGTAGCCGGTCGGCGGAAAAAGCCCCCACGCTGCGCCGTCATGCGGCTTGCTGCCCCCCGAGGGGGTGTTTTTGCCTTGGGGCGGCCCGGCGGCAAAAAAAAGCCTGACGTGAATCAGGCCTCTTGGGCGAAGTCGGGGTTCCCTCCGATGGAGGTCCAGCCTAGCTTGGCCCCCCGCGATACGGCGGCGTACACGGCCGCGTTCCGGTTGTGCACATTGAGCCGCTGATACAGGGTTTCGGTATGGGCCTTGGCTGTGGCGACCGAGATATTCAGGTGGCGGCCGACCATTTTCATGGGGTAGCCGCGGGCCAGCAATATAAGCACTTCGTATTGGCGCGGCGTGAGGCCCAGCATTTCGGATTCTTCGCAGGTTTTCCGTATGCATCGCTGCGCGGGGCCGGAGTTGATCCATTGAGGAGGGTCGTGGGGGATTGCAAGGTGCGGATCGGCTTGCTGGGCCGCCCAGTGATGCGACGGCGGGAAGCAGGTTCCTCCGGCGAGAACCAGGCGGGTGGACGCCTGCAGGACTTCAGGGGCGGCGTTTTTGGGAATGTGGCCGGCAACCAGCGGGGGGAGAGGCCGCGTCAATAAAGCGGGATGGGGATTTTCCGAGAGCAGTATTATGGATTTTGGCGCGTAGGTACGCTGTGTGGCGTTGATGAGATTGTCGACGTCTTCGGAGACGCAAACCGACAGCAGGACGAGGTCGCTTTGCCGGTTTTCGGTGGAACCCTGCGAGAGGCTGGAGTAATCGCAACCTTCGAGACTCAAGTTGGGCTCTACGTTGGACAATAATTGCACGATACCCATTCTGAGTATGGCGTGCGGCTCGACTACAATAATCGTTGTCATACATCCCTCCCCCTAGCAAACTCGATGTTTGGCATGACTTGTAGCACGGAAGGAGGCGCCAACCTGGCATGATGGTTGCATGCCATACTAGGCGGGCTGCTGGGGTGCCGTATGACGGTTGCGAACGCTGTTGTTTTGGCGCTGCTTTGCCGACTACTTGTCAAAATCCGGTTTTAGTTGCGAGTTTATCTAGTTTGTTGGTACTTGCAGATTTCTCGTATTGGTAATCAGACCTGTGTTGGCATTTGACCGCGATCAACAGCTAGGGCATTCTATCATTACGAGACTATTTATGTACAAGCGTTTTATTCCAAAAAATATCAAAAAATATCAAAAACATACCTTTGAATCAGAAGTTTACAATACAGGTTCCCTGACGAAGTCCTGAATAAAACCTGAGGCAACAGCCCTCATCCCCATCGTCCCCGGCCCGATCAGTCGCTCGATTGCCACGCTTTGGGGGCTGGGCATTCAAAATGGTAGTCCCGCCCGGCGGCATGGCCTTCGGATATTACTATCTCAATATGGCAATAATCTTGCTTGCCTCGCGTTACCGACATGCGCACCAGCGGTGTCGCGACGTTGGCCTGAACCCTGACGGCTCCGCTCTGGGCCATGTTGGAACGTCCATGAGCCCCTTCCCGCACCGTGCGCACGCTGTATTGCAAAGTTTTGTTTCCTGTGGCTTGCACGTAGGGCACGATGATCTCCGGGTTGGTTCGGGCGGCGGTTTCAAGCCACACCTGAATATCGGCATCCGCATTCATGCTGTGTCTCCATCCTTATGCTTGCCGGTTTCCGGCAAGCATCCCTTCTCCGGGGGGCAGTGCAAGGCGAAGAAAACCCCGGGCTCGCACTGCCTCCTTCGAACAATGATCCGCACTAGTTGCGTTGCGTTACCGACGCAGTGTTGTAGTTGCCGATCTGGGTGACCTGGCTGTTCAGGTTGTGGCCGGTCTGCGTAATGGTGGCCACGTTGCCCACGCCGGATTGCGACATCTTGGCCCACAGCGCCTTGCCATCCTGGCTGATATAGCCGTCGTTGTTGTAGCCGGTCTGGTACATTTCCGCCGTGA
>JBEBXF010000032.1:0-15619 GCA_040391725.1 Eoetvoesiella caeni
ATGTTGTCGCCGCCCAGCTCGCGCGCCATGGACCGGGTCATGGACATGATGGCGCCCTTGCTGGCCACATAAGCCAGCAGATTGGGCGCGCCCCACATGGGCGTATCGGATGCCAGGTTGACGATGCTGCCATGGCCCGAAGCCCGCAGCGCGGCCAGACAGGCTCGGCTCATGAGCCAGTTGCCGCGCACATTGATGCGCATGACCTGATCCCAGACATCGATGTCGAGCTGCTCCATCGACTTGCCGCCCGAATGCGTCATGGCCGCGTTGTTGACCAGGCCGTCAAGCCCGCCCAGCAAGGAAGCCGCGCGTTCGGCGCACTGGGTGACGGATTCGGGATCGCCCTGGTCGAACACCAGCGCATGGGCGACAAAGCCCTGCCCGGCCAGCGTTGCCGCCGCCTGCTCGACCTGATCTTTGAGGATGTCGGCCAGGACGACATGGCCGCCGGCCTGCGCGATGCGGGTTGCGAATTCCAGACCCAGTCCGCGCGACGCGCCGGTGATCAGGACCTTGCGCCCTTGCAGGATTCCGGACGAGGGCGATGTTGCCGTTGAGTTCATGAACTGCCTTCTCGTTAAATGGTTGTGGTCGTGGCGCGGGGTAGGTAATGCAGGCAACGGCGCTCAGCCCAGACCACGGCCGCATAGGCCACGATGCCGATGACGGTCAGTCCGATGATGGCGACGAATACGCCCGCCGTATTGCCCTGCCCTTCGGCATCGACCAGCAGGAAGCCCAAGCCCATATTGCCGCCGACCAACTCGCCGACGGTCACACCCACCACCGCCAGGGTTGCGCCGATGCGCAAGCCGGAGAACAGCGCGGGCAGCGAAGAGGGAAACTCGACCAGCCTGAATATCTGCCAGCGCGAGGCGTTGAGCGTGCGCACCAGATTGACCATGTCGGGATCCACGGTGCGGATCGCGGACAGGACATTGATCATGATGGGGAAGAACACGATGAGGATGGCGACCAGGATCTTGGGATAGACCGTGTAGCCCAGCCACATGACGAACAGGGGCGCGAACGCCACCTTGGGCGCGATCTGCAAAGCCAGGATATACGGCGAAAGCACGGATTCGGCGGTCGGCGACAGGCCCAGCAGCACGCCCACGAACAGGCCCATCAACGCGCCCAGCGCGAAACCGACGATGACCTCCAGGGCGGTGATCCAGAAATGCTCCATGAAGCCGCCGTTGTTCCACATGTGCACGGCTTCGTTCACGGTGGTCGTGAACTTGGGCAGTATGAATTCCGGCGTACCGAACAGACCCGGCAGCCACTGCCACGCCGCCAGGAAGACGATTAGGACGGCAACGCTGCTTACCGCGGTAACGAATTGATGTTTAGACACGCTGGGTTCTCCTGCTTGGGTCGAGCCTGATTTTTGTTGTACCGCCTTGCCGGCGGAAGGGACTCCGCCGGCAAGGTCAAGCTCAACAGTGGACGAATACACACACATTTTCCGGTTCCGACAAAATTGTTCGTATACAGTTAGTCAAGCGGAGCGGCCGTGCTGACGATGCCTTCCGATACGTAGAAATCCTGAACCTTGGAAAGACGGTCGGCATTCATCTCGCCCAGTACTTTCTGGTTGGCATACACGTACTTGTTGTACAGCTCGAAGACCTGCTTGATCGTGGCTTCCTGCCCCTTGTGCGACGGCACGGCTTTGATGTAGGCGGCGACGGCGGCATCGGGATCCTTCATGATCAGAGCCATGCCCTTGAGCGTTGCGGAAACGATCTTCTGGATCAGCTGAGGGTTCTTCTTGATGAGCGCATCCGAAGCGAGGATGGCCTGGGCCATGCTGTCGAAGCCCTGGGCCGGATCCATGATGTGCACCTTGGCGCCGCCTTCGCGGGCGCTGACCACCCATTCCGGCACGCCGGCCATGGCCTGAGCCTTGCCTGCGGCAAACAACTGCCATACGCCTGCGGGGCCTGCTGCCTGGATGTCGGCATCGTTGCGCGTCAATCCGGCTTTCTTCATGGTGCCGAGCAAGGAGTAGTACGTCGTATCGGTATACGCCATGACGGTGATGGTCTTGCCCTTGAGCTGCGCCGGCTTGTCGATGGGGTCTTTATCGTGGGAAGCGATAAGCGTCAGCGATCCCGCGCCCAGCAGCGCCACCGACTTAACCGGGATGCCGTTGGCGCGCACAATAACGGGCGTATCGCCGATGGCGCCACCGATCGGCGCATTGCCGGCGCCAACCTGCTTGGCGACGTCCACGCCGCCCTTGCCGGTCACGAAGGTGACGTCCAGGCCGACGTCCTTGAAATAGCCCTCTTCCTGGGCGATGAGCCACGGCGCAAAGGCGGGCAGCGTCTTGGGCGCCGGCAACAGGTAGGTGATGGGTTCCAGCTTGGCGTCCGCGGCCAGCGCCGAGGCCGAAGCCATCGAAACACACGCTCCGAGCATCAGGGCGGTAATCGTTTTTTTCATTGTGCTCTCCAAAGTTAGGGGATTCGCAATTCGTTGACAGGAGTTCTTCTTGTTGCTTTGTTACTGGGTTGTTGCTGGTTAATGCAGTACAGCGTCCTCTTCCTTGCCGATTTTCAGCAAGTCCATCAAGCGTCCCTGCAAAGGGCCGATTTCCGGCAGCTTGCGGCGCTCGAGGGGGTTGTCGCGCAGAGGCAGATCGATCACGATTTCCTCGATGATGGTGCCGGGCCGCTCGCTCATGACAAGCAGACGATCGGACAACGCAATGCCTTCCACCAGATCATGGGTAATGAAAAGCGCGGTCTTCTTTTTTTCGTACAGCATCTTGGCCAGATCCTGTTGAAGAATCATTTTCGTTTGTGCGTCCAGGGCCGAGAAAGGCTCGTCGAGCAGCATGACCTGCGGATCCACCGCCAGGGTGCGGGCCAGCGCGGCGCGCTGGCGCATGCCGCCGGACAACTGATAGGGATAATGTTTTTCGAACCCGCGCAAATGGCACTTGATGAGCAGCTCGTTGGCAACGCGCTTGCGTTCGCTTTTGTCGACGCCGGCGATTTCTAGGCCCAGCGCCACGTTGTCTTCGATGGTGCGCCATTGCATGAGCAGGTCTTTCTGCAGCATGAAGGCGACTTCGCGCACCGGCTTGGTGACTTCCTGCCCCGCCACGAACACTTTCCCCGTGGTGGGCGCATACAGGCCGGAACCCATATTGAGCAAGGTGCTCTTGCCGCAACCCGAAGGGCCGATGAGCGAGACGACCTCGCCTTTGGCGATGGACAGGGATATATTGGTAACCGCGACCCGCGGCTCACCAGTCTGTTTGTCGATAAAGGACTTGCCTACATCCCTGAATTCGATCTCAACCATAATGGCCTGGCTCCTTGAGACTATGTGTGTCGATGTCTGTTGACACAAAACACGATCAGGACGTTTTATATATGAACTGATGTTTTGTGAATTAAACAAACTTTATATCCACACCCGCAATAAGAGAATTAGGGATATCCCTGTAGCTGGCGTTATCATTCCCCTTCCCTCTTATGAGAGGCAAGAGCCGCAAGCAGCGCCAAAGCGAATATGGTATTCCTAACCTATTGTTAAATATAAGATAAATCCCGGAAGAAATGCAAATTACGGGTTTTTACGGATAGATCATCCAAAGCGATGCGTCTAAACTTGCAAAAAATAAAACATTGGTTAATATATGGAACAAAATTCAAAGAGTCAAATGATAATTCATCATGACGCCCAGTGAATGTTCCATTGCCGGATACGCTTCAAGCCGGCGAAGTTTTTCCAGAGCCCATGCATCCATGACGTCACAAGCAGACAAGGTCTTGCTGACCATTTTTCTGAAGCACGATCAATCCAAAAATCTGGATGCGATCCAGTCGCGGCTGAAGGCCAGCGAATGGTGGGAGCGCTTTCCTCCGGAAGGCGTGGAGCTTGTGTCGTGGACCGTGGCCATGGGCTTCGGGCAAATCGTCACATTGCGCCTCGCCCCGTTTCTGATTCAGGCAGTCAATGTCGAACTCGAGCGTTCCGCCTGGGGCGTCTTCACCACTGAATGTTTTCCCACTTACGATTTCATCCCTGTACGCGAACGCATCAAGGAACGCGTCAAAAACGGAGGCCAATAAATGCCAGACCTTTACCTGCAACCTCATCAGGCGCGGAAGACCGAGCCGACTGTTTATGAAAACCTGCTCGGAGACACCATCGAACGTGCCTTCAGTTCCGATATCGTCACGCTTGACGGACTTGTCGAGTACCTGAACGAGCACGGCCCTCAGCCCCAGGATGCCAAGACCGAGTGGACTGTGGAATCGCTGGGCGCCGAACTCAAGCGCCTGAGCAACGACTAACGGATCAAAGAGGAAATTTCAATGAGCACCAATCCCAACGAAGCGGAAATCGAACAGGTCCTGGTCAACGGCCTGGATAACCGCTGGTACGCCATCTGTCCTTCCAGCTTCCTTAAAGACACTCCCATCTCGCTGCGCCGGCTGGGCTTCAAGCTCGCGCTGTGGCGCGACAGCGACGGCACGCCGTACGCACTGGAAGACCACTGCCCGCACCGCGGCGCGCCCCTGTCCGTGGGCATCCCGCTGGGCGATAAAATCGCCTGCGGCTACCACGGCGTGCAGATCCGCTGCGACGGCACCGTGCTTTCCGTGCCGGGCAGCCCCGGCTGCAAGCTTGAAGGTTCGCGTCCCACGCTGTCCTTCCACCTGAAGGAAACGCGCGGCGCCATCTTCCTGTACAAATCGCAGGTCAATATCGACGAGCCGCCTCCCCTCATCCTGCCCGAGCAGCTTACCTCCGACGAATACGAAAGCTTCCTGTGCTACGTTGAATGGGGCGCGGACTACCGCTACGTCATCGACAACGTCATGGATCCCATGCACGGCACCTTCCTGCACAAGCAGTCGCACGCCATGTCGGCCGGTGCACGCTCGGCGGAATTCAAGCTCGAAGACACCGAGCACGGCTTCCTGTTTTCCAAGGCGGGCCAGCGCGACGTCAACTTCGACTGGAGTGAATTCGCCGATACCAACTATCAATGGCAACGCCTGGACATCCCCTACCCGAAAAGCGGCGGGCCTGGCGGCAGCTTCGGTATTGCGGGCAGCTGCACACCCATCACCCCGAATTCGTCCGCCGTGTTCTTCTGGCGCACCCGCAAGGTTTCGGGCTGGCAGCGCGACGTCTGGCGCTTCCTGTACAAGAACCGCCTGGAAGCCCGCCACTGGGCCGTGCTGGAACAGGATCGCGCCGTGCTCGAAGTCATGGAGCCCGATGCCAACCAGCGCGAACACCTGTACCAGCATGATGTCGGCGTCATGCGGGCTCGCCGCCAACTGCGCAAGCTGGCCATCGATCAGCTCGCGGGCAAGTAAGACAGACGCCCATGGCATCTTCCGCTACCGCGCGCCGTATTTCCGTGCCCGGCATGGCCGAACCGCCCAACGCCACCTGGTCCAACTGCCTGGTGGTGGGCAACGACATCGTCATGTCGGGCGTGACGGCCGGCCTCGAACCCGACGAAAACGGCTACCCCCTGACCACGCGAGGCCAGGCCCAGCGCATACTGGAGCGCATCGTCCGCCTGGTGGAGGCCGCGGGTGGAACGGTCGGCGGCATCTACAAGCTGGTCGTCTACCTCACCGACATCAACGACAAAGGCCTGATCTCGGAAGTGCGGCGGGAGTTCTTCAAGGAACCCTATCCGTGCTCCACCCTGGTGGAAGTCCGGGCCCTTGCCTTTCCGGCGCTGACCATCGAGATCGACGCCTTTGCCAAGCTCGATTGCAACTTATATTAAGCAGCAATTGCTACTACAATGGCGGCGGTATTGCCCGGCACCCGGCTGGACAATACCGTTTTTTACTTGATATGGCCGCCACCAAGGCCTTTCGATTACTGAGACAGGGAAAGCAGGCATGAGCACCAGGGATACCGAAAAGTATTCCGTACCAGGGCTGGAGCGCGGTTTGCGGATACTTTCCGAATTTTCGCGCCATACCCCCACCCTTACGGCACCCGAACTGGCCAAGCGGCTGGACGTCCCCCGCACCACGGTATTTCGTTTACTGGTTACGCTGGAGAGCCTGGGCTTTGTCGAGCGCGCCCGGAACGGTCGCGACTATTCGCTGGGCACCGCCGTGCTGAAGCTGGGCTTCGAATACCTGGCTTCGCTGAGCCTTACCGAACTGAGCCGCCCGCTGCTCGAACGCCTGCGCGACGAAACCAGCTACTCCTCCAACCTGGTCATCCGCGACGGGCGCGACATCGTCTACATACAAAAAGTCGCCTCCAGCTCGCTGTTCACGAGCTCGGTGCATATCGGCACGCGCCTGCCCGCGCACGCCACCGTGCTGGGCCGCGTGCTGTTGTGCAACCACAGCTTCCAGGAGCTGCAGGATCTCTACCCCGAAGACCAGCTCCAGTCCTACGGGCCGCACACGCCGCCCACCGTCAAAGAGCTGTACAAGCTGCTGCGCACCGACAAGGAACACGGCTACGTACTGGAAGAAGGTTTTTTCGAGAACAATATTTCCACGATCGCCGCTCCCGTTTACGACGAAAGCGGCAACGTGGCCGCCGCGCTCGGGCTGACCGTGCCGCACGTACACATTCCGCCCGGCGACAAGCAGGCGCTGATCGACAAAGTGCGCGCCACCGCCCACGATCTTTCCGTGTGCCTGAATCATTCGCCGCAAACCCGGGCGGATTGACGGGCGCCAAGGCCCGGCCGAGCCTGTCCGGCTCGATGGCCGGACCGCGCGCCCGGCCTTGTATGAATGAATGCGGCTAGCCGGGCTGGCGGCCCGCAATGCAAGCCAGTTCGCCCGCCGCCTGCTTGACGGCCGCCTGCACTTTTTCCGCAAACGCCTCGTCGCGGCTGAACATGTGATCGGCGCCCACCACGCTCAGGGCGGCCAGCGGCGCACCCGAGCGGCCAAGGACGGCAGCGGCGCAGGCATCGATGCCTTCTTCATAGCCGGAAAAGCTCCAGGCGCATCCCGCCTGGCGATCCTGTTCCAGAACGGCCTGCAATTGCGCCAGCGTGGCGGGGTTTTTATCGACATGCCGAACCAACTCGACACCGCCGAACCGCGCCTGCAGATCTTCGGGCGGCAAAGCCGCCAGCATGGCCCGCCCCGGCGCCGTCAGGTAGGCGGGAACGCAGCTGCCGACACGGATGTTGCTGACCAGTCCCGACGCCGGCATTTCACGCGCCACATAGACGATATCGTTGCCGTCCATCAGGACGAGGTAGGCCGACAGGCCCAGCTCGAAGCACAAGCGTTCCAGAAAGCGGCGGCCGGTTTCCACCAGGTCGCAAGCCCCCAGGCCCGCGGAGGCCATGGTCAGGAAGCCCAGCCCGATTCGATGGCCGCCTTGCGGCAGCCGTTCTATGACGCCCTCGTGTTCGAGCGTTGCCAGCAAGCGCATGACGGTGACACGGTTGACGTCGATCAGCCGCCCCACCTCCGAAAGATTGGCGGTGCTGCCGCCTTCGGCGATATAGCGCAAAAGCCGCAAGCCGCGCACCACGGGCGAAACCAGTTGGGCGGAGGACTCGGTGGCGGATTCTGCGGAGGACGGTTCAGTCATGGGTATCTGAGGGCGACAACGGTTATGGGCGCCGCGGATCGGAGTGATCGGGCCGGCGCCATGCATGATAGCCTCAAACGCGGCCCGGCTTCCAGTCGGCGCTTTTCCGGCTCGACGTGAAAAGCTTTGGCGCAGCCCGGCCAGCGGCATGGACGGGCGGCTCGGGGCTATTGAGCCAGGGGTACGTTCCAGGCGTCGTATTCGTAAACCCAGTCGCCGTTATTACCGTCCTTGAGCCAGGCGTTGCCGCGCGATCCGATTTGGATGCGGCTGGCGCGATCGAACCGGGCATCCTGGTAGGCCTTGAAGGCGGAGGTCTGGTCGGCCAGTCGGGGGTCGGCCAGGCAGCGGGCCAGAACCACGGCGTCTTCAACGGCCTGGCCCGCGCCCTGAGCCATGAAGGGCATCATGGGGTGGCAGGCGTCGCCCAGCAGCACCATGCGGCCTTTGTGCCAGGTGGGCAGCGGGTCGCGGATGTACAGCGCGGATTTCAGGACGGAGTCGCAGGCGTCGAGCAGCGCGCGCGCCTCAGGGTGGAAATTTTTGTAGATGTCGCGCAGTTCGCTGACTTCGCCCGGAGCGGTCCAGGATTCGAGCTCCCAGCCTTCCTGGGGGGTGGTGGCGAAAATGAAGAGGTCTTTGCCGAGGTTGAGGGGGAAGCTGACGATCTGGACGTCGGGGTTGGGACCCCACCACTTGGTGAAATTGTCTAGATTGGGCTGGCCGGCCAGTTTTTCGACGGGCACCACGGCCCGATAGGCGACGACGCCGGTGAACTGGGGCTGCTCTTTGCCGAGCATGGCGGTGCGCACCATGGAATGGATGCCGTCGGCACCGACGAGGACGTCGACTTTTTCATGGCTGCCGTCTTCGAAGTGCACGGTGACGCCGTCGCCCTGGTCTTCGACCTGGGTGGTGCGTTTGCCGAGCCGGATGAACTCGGCGGGCACGGCGGCTTCGAGGGCGGTCATGAGGTCGGCGCGGTGCATGGTGAGCTGGGGGGCACCGTAGCGTCTTTCGGCGGCGGCGGAGAGTTCGAGGCGGGAGGTTTCTTCGCCGGTGAAGCCGTCGCGGCTGATGCGGTAGCCAGGACGGGCGGCGGTTTCACGCAGGGCTTCGCCGACGCCAAGGCCGTCGAGGGCGCGCACGGCGTTGGGGGTGAGGTTGATGTCGGCGCCGACGCGAGCGAATTGTTTGGCTTGTTCGAAGACAAGGACTTGGCGGCCAAGTTTGCGCAAGGCGATGGCGGCGGCCAGGCCGCCGATGCCGGCGCCGGATATGCCGATGGTTTTCTCTTTCATGCTGTTGCCTCCGTGGCCTGATTTGATGGAAGTTTAGTTCATTTTTGAACGTTATGTTAATAATTTAACTTATAGGGGTTATGGCGTCAATGGTTTTTTTTGCGGTTGGGACGGCTTCTTGAACAAGAAGTGCTCTCGAGAGTGGAAAGCGGTGCAGCGCATTTGCGGTGCTTGGGACGGGGAGCGGGGCCGGGCAGGTTGGCGCCCTCCTCGGTGCCGGTTCGGCGCCCTGCGCGCCGAACATCGCTTCGTCCCGCTCTTCCGCGCCTTCGCGCTCCATTCGCGGGCGCCTCGCTCAGCCCCGAAAGTCGGGCGCCAACCTACCCGGTCCCGTTCCCCTGCGCTGGAGATGGGTGGATCGATGCTGATTGCCGACAGGTTGCGTACTTAGGCTCGTTAGTCGAGGCAGTGCGGCCGCGTTGCCTGGTCAACGGCTGTTGGATGACGCGTCGCTGCGCCTGGCGCCAGCAGGCCCCCTGCGGGCCTGCTTTTGCCTACGGCTTGCTCTGGGGGGGGGATCGGTAGTGAGGCGGCTTGCGCCGCGCCGCGCCGCCCTGCCCGGCTCAGGCGTCGTCGTCGGCGGTGGCGACGGCTTGTTTGCCGCGGCTGTTGCTGAGGCGTTCGAGGTAGGCGTCGTCGATGTCGCCGGTGACGTAGCGGCCGTTGAAGCAGGAGGATTCGAACTGGGTGATGGAGGGATTGAGGTCGCGGATGGATTTTTCGAGGTCGCCCAGGTCCTGGTAGACCAGGCCGTCGGCGCCGATTTCACGGGCGACTTCGGCGGTATCGCGTCCGGTGGCGATGAGTTCGGCCTGGGTGGGCATGTCGATGCCGTAGACGTTGGGAAAGCGCACGGCGGGGGCGGCGGAGGCGAAGAAGACTTTGTTGGCGCCGGCTTCGCGTGCCATGTCGACGATCTGGCGGCTGGTGGTGCCGCGCACGATGGAGTCGTCGACGAGCAGGACGTTCTTGCCGCGGAATTCCATGTCGATGGCGCTGAGTTTTTGGCGCACGGATTTCTTGCGCACGGCCTGGCCGGGCATGATGAAGGTGCGGCCGATGTAGCGGTTCTTGATGAAGCCTTCGCGGTAGTTGAGGCCCAGGTGGGAGGCGAGCTGCATGGCGGAGGGGCGGGAGGAATCGGGGATGGGCATGACGACGTCGATATCGCCCAGGCGCAGGGTTTTGGCGACGTTGTCGGCCAGGTACTCGCCCATGTTGAGGCGGGCGTCGTAGATGGAGACGCCGTCCATGAGGGAGTCGGGGCGGGCGAAATACACGTATTCGAACACGCAGGGTGTAAACACGGGGTTTTCGGCGCACTGGCGGCTGGAGACGTTGCCGTCCAGGTCGATGAGCAGGGCTTCGCCGGGCGCGATGTCGCGCACGAAGGTGTAGCCGCAGCCGGTAAGCGCGACGGACTCGGAGGCGACCATCCATTCGATGCCGTTTTCGGTGGCCAGGGAACCCAGGCACAGGGGCCGGATGCCGTAGGGATCGCGAAACGCCACCATGCCGAAACCGGCGATCTGGGCGATGACGGCGTAGGCGCCCTTGGTGCGCCGGTGCACGGCCGAGACGGCGGCGAACACGGCGTTCTCGTCCAGGGAAACACCGCTGGAGGCCAGTTGCAGTTCGTGGGCAAAGACGTTGAGCAGGACTTCGGAGTCGGAATTGGTATTGATGTGGCGGCGATCGACGCGGAACAGTTCTTCGCGCAGTTCGCGCCAGTTCGTCAGGTTGCCGTTGTGCACGAAGGTGATGCCGAAAGGCGCATTGACGTAAAAAGGCTGGGCCTCGTCGACGCTGTCGCTGGATCCGGCGGTGGGATAGCGCACTTGCCCAAGGCCGCTGTTGCCGGGCAAGGCCCGCATGTTGCGGGTGCGGAAGACGTCGCGCACCAGGCCGTGGGCCTTGTACATATTGAAGAGCTGTTCGTGCGACGTGGCGATGCCGGCGGCGTCCTGTCCACGATGCTGAAGCAGCAGCAGGATATCGTAAATTACCTGGTTGGCGGGGCTGCGCGCGGCGACCCCAACGATTCCACACATTCTATTTTCCTGTTAAAGCAATCAGTACGGCAACCAGGATGCCAGGGACGGCGGCAGCAGTTGCTTTATCTGCTGCACTCCCTTGACGGCGGCGGGCGACAGGCGGGCGTCGCTCCACCAGGGCTCCCTGGGTAATTCGGTATAGCCGGCCAGGGCCACGAGAACCAATACGATCAACAGGCCCCGCAGCAGACCGAACAGCGCGCCCAGGCCGTGATCGGCCGGCGTCAGCCCGGTTTTCTGGATAAGGGTTCCCAAGGTGATATTGACCAGCCCGACCAACAGCAGCACCACAATGAATACCGCCGCATAAGCGGCGGCAGTACGAAGCAGACCGTTTTCAATATAGGCGGTAAGCCAGACGGAGACTCTTGGCGCCCACCATATGGCGGCCACGAAGGCCGCCATATAGGCGACAAGAGACAAAAGCTCTTTGACCAGCCCGCGCAGCAAGCCCAGGAATGCCGACACCCCCAGAATGGCCAGCACGATGTAGTCGAAGCTGGTCACTTGCTGGAAATGAACCCGTTTTCATAGCCCAGGGCGCGCAAGCGTGTTTGAGCCGCCTGGGCGGCATCGCGCGTGGGGAATGGGCCGACCCGCAGGCGATAGGTTTGCTTGCCGCCCGAAGAGGCGGTTTCGACATAGGCGTTGGTAACGCCGGCCGCCAGCAGTTTTTCGCGGCGGGCCTGCGCGTCTTTGTCGCTGGTATAGGCGGCGACCTGCAACACGAAATTGCCGTGGGCCGTGCTGGCCGAGTTCGAGTTCGAAGCGGCCTTGGCGGGTTTGCGCCCTTCGAGCAAGGCAATGGCCACCGAACCGTCGTCGGTGCGCTCGGTTTTGCGAGGCTCTTTGCGTTCGGCTTCCTTGCGTTCGGGTTCTTTGTGCTCGGCCGTGTTTTTCGGCCGGGCGGCCTCGGGCGGCGCGGCCGGCTTGGTGCGCGGCGGCTCGGCCTCGGGCTGAGGCATGCTGAGCGCGGGAGCTTCCGGAGCGGTGTTGGCGGGCGCCTCGGGTTCGGGCGTGGGAAGTTCGGAGTCGCCAGTGGCCGGGGCCCCGGTTGAAGCGGAATTGTCGGGGGCGGCCGCCACACCCGGCGCGGGCACGGGAGGCACGGCGGGAACCACGACCGGCGTGGGCTGGTTTTCGGGCTGCGACGTATTGACGAGCATGGGCACGATAATGACCGCGGCAACGACGAGAACCAGAGCGCCGATAAGCCGGCGGCGCGCTCGGCTGCGCATGTCTTCGGCTTGCGCCTCGCTGGACGTGCGTGCGCGTGCGCGCGATTGACCAGCCCCGTTTGCGGACTCTTTACGAGAAAATAACCCCATGCGGTAACCCTTGCTTGCCTGAAGGACGGCCGAAGCCGTCTTGAGAAAGATCCATCAGTCTTTGCGCCCGATTTCCTTCAAAACGGGACCCACCGTGGAAAACGAGCCGAATACGAGAATTCTATCATTGTCGGACGCGTCTTTTCGCGCTTCGGTAAAGGCTTGAACCGGATTCTCAAAACTTGCAACAGTTATGGGGTCTTTGCCCTGCGGCGGGAGCAGGCTGCGGACGATCTCGGCCAGAGCCTCGCCGCTCAGGCCGCGCGGCCCTTGAGTGCCCGCGCAATACCAATGATCGACCCGGGTAAGCAGCTTGGACACCACGCCCTTGACGTCCTTGTCGCCAAGCATGCCCAGCACCGCATAGGTGTAAGGATAAAACCCCATGCCGTCCAGGTTTTGCGCCAGAGCGGCGCTGGCATGCGGGTTGTGCGCGACATCGAGCACCAATGCCGGCTGGCCGGGCACTATCTGCAAGCGACCCGGCAGCGTCACATGGGACAGGCCGATACGGATGGCCTGCTGGGGCACGACGAGGCGGTCTTCCAGCGCTTCCAGCGCTGCGAGCACTGCGCTGGCGTTGAGCAATTGGTTGGCGCCCCTGAGCGCCGGATACGCCAGTCCGGCCCGGCGCCGGTTGCGCCCTCCGTAGCCCCATTGCTGGCGGTCGCCGGAACAATTGAAATCCTTGCCGGACAGCCATAAATCGGCGCCGATTTCGTAGGCGTAGTCGATCAGGGTTTGAGGCGGCAGCGGATCGGCGCATATGGCCGGACGTCCCGGCCGATAGATGTGCGCTTTTTCAAAAGCGATTTTTTCGCGGGTATCGCCCAGCCATTCGGCGTGGTCGATATCGATGCTGGTTATCACCGAGCAATCGGCATCGACGATGTTGACGGCGTCCAGCCTGCCGCCCAACCCCACTTCCAGAACGGCAACGTCCACCTTTTGCTGCTCGAACAAACGCAGCGCCGCCAAGGTGGAAAACTCGAAATAGCTGAGCGAAACGTCGCCGCGCGCCTGGTCGATGGCATGGAATTGCTCGACGATCTGCGCATCGCCGGCGATTTCGCCATTGAGGCGGATGCGCTCGTTGTAGTCGATGAGATGCGGCGATGTGTACATGCCTACGCGATAGCCCGCCGCCAGCAGGATGGCCTCAAGCATGGCGCAGGTCGACCCCTTGCCGTTGGTGCCGCCGACCGTGATGGTGATGAAGGGGAATGTCAGGCCCAGGTTTCCGGCAACGGTCCGTGTTCGATCCAGCCCCAGGTCTATGGCCTTGGGATGCAGGGTTTCAAGATGGCTCAGCCACTGATCCAGGCTGGAGGATTGATCGAGTTTTGAAAGAGGCATAGTAAGCTGCAAAAAAGCGCGGCTTCAAGAACACGCCGCGCAGGCTTCGGAGGAAACGAGCCAGGCCGCCGCCAACCGAATGGGAGAATCGGCCGGCGCGTTTCATGCTCCGGCTTCCGGGCGTTATTTTAGACCCTATCACACCCCAAGCCGCCAGACACCGCTGGCGGCTTGGGGTTATTCGCCCGCTCGAGCTTTCAGGCAATGCCTGGCGCCGCGCAAAAAACAAGGCATTGCGCAGAAACAGGCCGGGCAGCAATCTAGGGGATCTGCTGCCCGGCCGCGCGTGAGGCAAAAGGAGGCTACGACGATTTGCGCCGCGCGGGGGGAATGTCGGTGCAACTGCCTTCGGCGACTTCGGCAGCCATGCCCACCGATTCGCCCAGGGTGGGATGCGGATGGATGGTCTTGCCGATATCCACCGCATCGGCGCCCATTTCGATGGCCAGCGCGACTTCGCTGATGAGGTCGCCCGCATGGGTGCCGACGATGCCGCCGCCGACGATGCGATGGGTTTCAGCGTCGAACAGCAGCTTGGTGAAGCCTTCGTCCCGGCCGTTGGCAATGGCCCGGCCCGAAGCCGCCCACGGGAACAGCCCTTTCTCGACGGCAATGCCCTCTTTCTTGGCTTCGTCTTCGGTCAGGCCCACCCACGCGACTTCCGGATCGGTGTATGCGACCGAGGGAATGACGCGCGCATCGAAATAGCTTTTCTGGCCGGCGATGACTTCGGCGGCCACGTGGGCTTCGTGCACGGCCTTGTGCGCCAGCATGGGCTGGCCGACGATATCGCCGATGGCGAAGATATGCGGCACATTGGTGCGCATCTGCTTGTCGACGGCAATGAAGCCGCGGTCGCTTACGGCCACTCCCGCTTTCTCGGCGGCCAGCTTCTTGCCGTTGGGGCTGCGGCCCACAGCCTGCAGAACCAGGTCGTAGCGCTGCGCTTCCTTGGGCGCGTTCTGGCCTTCGAAGCTGACCCAGATGCCGTCGTCGCGCGCTTCGGCGCCCACCGTCTTGGTATCGAGCATGATGTGGTCGAAACGGCGCGCATTCATTTTTTGCCAGACCTTGACCAGGTCGCGGTCGGCGCCCTGCATCAGGCCGTCGAGCATTTCGACCACGTCGAGCCTGGAGCCCAGCGCGGAATACACCGTGCCCATTTCGAGGCCGATGATGCCGCCGCCCACGATCAGCATTTTTTGCGGAATGGACGCCAATTGCAGCGCCCCCGTGGAATCGACGATGCGGGGATCGTCGGGCAGGAACGGCAGCTTGACCGACTGGCTGCCGGCCGCGATGATGGCCGACTTGAACTGCACGGTCTGTGTTTTGCCGTCGGGCGTCTGAACCGATAGATGATGGGGGTCGGCGAACTGCCCGACCCCCTGCAGGACGGTAACCTTGCGCGCCTTGGCCATGCCCGCCAGGCCACCCGTAAGCTTGCCGACCACGCTGTCTTTATAGCCGCGCAAGGCGTCAAGATTGATGGAGGGCGCCCCGAACGAAATGCCGTGGGCGGCCAGAGCCTGGGCTTCCTCGGCCACGGCCGCCGTATGCAGCAATGCCTTGGAAGGAATGCAGCCGACGTTCAGGCATACGCCGCCCAACGTGGAATAGCGTTCGACCAGCACGACGCTCAGGCCGAGGTCGGCGGCGCGGAAAGCGGCCGAATAGCCGCCGGGCCCGGCGCCCAGAACCAGGACGTCGCACTGGGCGTCGGCCGAACCCGAGAACTGCGCGGGCGCGGGCACCGCGGCCGGAGCGGCGGGGCTTTGCGGCTTGGAAGCCGGAGCGGAACTGGCCGGCGCAGCGGCGCTTGCGGCAGGCTCGGCGGCCTTGGCGGCGGGTTGCCCGGCCGCCTCGATCTGGACGATGGAGCTGCCTTCGGCAACCTTGTCGCCCAGCTTGACCAGCAGGGCCGTGACCACCCCGCCCTGCTTGGCCGGGATTTCCATGGAGGCCTTGTCGGATTCGACCGTGATGAGGCTTTGCTCGGCCTTGA
>JBEBXF010000033.1:0-15135 GCA_040391725.1 Eoetvoesiella caeni
ATCTGGGAAGCGGTCGAAGCCGACCTGGATCTGGTGGTCTGCATTACCGAAGGCATCCCGGTGCGCGACATGCTGGAAGTGCGCAACCGCATGCGCGACCAGAACAAGAAAACCCTGCTGCTTGGGCCCAACTGCCCGGGCCTGATCACGCCGGACGAACTCAAGATCGGCATCATGCCCGGCCATATCTCGCGCAAGGGCCGCATCGGCGTGGTCAGCCGTTCCGGCACGCTCACCTACGAAGCGGTGGCCCAGCTCACCGAACTGGGCCTGGGTCAGTCCAGCGCCGTGGGTATCGGCGGTGACCCCATCAACGGCCTGAAGCACATCGACGTGCTCAAGCTGTTCAACGACGATCCCGACACCGATGCCGTGGTCATGATTGGTGAAATCGGCGGTCCCGACGAAGTCAACGCCGCCGAATGGGCCAAGGACAACATGAAGAAGCCCGTCGTGGGCTTCATCGCCGGTGTTACCGCTCCGGCGGGCAAGCGCATGGGCCACGCCGGCGCGCTGATCTCCGGCGGCGCCGACACGGCCGATGCCAAGCTGGCCGCCATGGAAGCTTGCGGCATCCGCACCACGCGCGATCCTTCCGAAATGGGCAAGCTGCTCAAGTCCGTGCTGTAAGGCTTTTCGCAAATGCAAAAAGGCCCGATCGATTCGGGCCTTTTTTATTGCCCGCCCGCGTGCCGGGGGGCTTTCGACCCATATAATAGGTTGTGGCCGCGTCATCGAGCCGCACACTAAACCAGGCTGTCCGAACGCGGGGTTCGGCGGCTTTTCCGAACAGCAAAAATATATATGGAGCGCGGATGCTCGAGTTCATAGAAACCCTCCATTGGGGGGCGCTTTTTCAGATCATCATGATCGATATCCTGCTGGGGGGCGACAACGCCGTCGTCATCGCCCTGGCGTGCCGCAATCTGGAACACAAGCAGCGAATGCAGGGCATCGTATGGGGAACGGCCGGCGCCATCGTGTTGCGCGTGGCGCTCATCGCCTTCGCCCTTACCTTGCTGAGCATTCCGTTTCTGAAAATCGCCGGTGCGCTGCTGCTGCTGTGGATCGGCGTCAAGCTGCTTTTGCCCGACGACGATCACCACGACAACATCAAAAGCGCCAGCTCCGTCTGGGCGGCGGTCAAAACCATACTCATCGCCGATTTCGTCATGAGCCTGGACAACGTCATCGCCATCGCGGGCGCGGCCCAGAACACCATACCCGACCATCAGTTGGGCTATGTCATATTCGGCCTGCTGCTCAGCGTTCCCATCATCATCTGGGGCAGCACCCTGGTGCTCAAGCTCATCGACCGTTTCCCCGTGGTGGTGACGTTCGGAGGGGCGCTGCTGGGCTGGATCGCCGGCGGCATGCTGGTGACCGATGTGGTTGTCGCGAATCAAATCGGCCAAGTGTCTTCCTTGGGTAAACTGGCAGCCGAAGCGATAGGCGCCATCCTGGTGGTTGTGCTGGGAAAATGGCTGGCCGCTCGCAAAACCGCCGCAAAAGGGGCAATCAATGAGTCTGTTTAAGTCCTCCAATCCCGACAAACATAGAGATTCCAGCATGTCTTTGCTTAAAGGTCTGTTCATCCTGGCCGTTCTGGGCATTGTGGCCGCGATAGTCGTCAATCAGTTCATCGGATAGCGCCATGTCCAGTACGCCCGACAAACTCGTCATCGCCACACGCGCCAGCCGGCTGGCCCTGTGGCAGGCCGAGCATGTGCGCGACCGGCTGGCCGCGCTGTATCCGCAATGCCAGGTCAGCCTGCTGACCATGACCACGCGCGGCGACCAGATACTCGACCGCAGCCTTTCCAAGGTTGGCGGCAAGGGCCTGTTTGTCAAAGAACTCGAAAATGCGTTGCTCGACGGCCGGGCCGACTTGGCCGTGCATTCGCTCAAGGATGTTCCGGTCGATCTGCACGACCCGTTTTCCCTGGCCGTGGTGCTCGAGCGCGAAGACCCGCGCGACGCCTTCGTCTCCAATGATTTCGACTCCCTGGCCGAGCTTCCGGCCGGCGCGGTGGTCGGCACGTCCAGCCTGCGGCGCGAAGCCCAGATTCGCGCTATGTATCCGCAATTGCGGGTGGAGCCATTGCGCGGCAACCTGGACACCCGGCTGGCCAAGCTCGACCGCAACGAGTATTCGGCCATCATTCTGGCGGCGGCGGGCTTGCGGCGCCTGGGCCTGGGGTCGCGCATCCGGCGGCTTATCGACGTCGAACAAAGTTTGCCGGCCGCGGGGCAGGGGGCGCTGGGCATCGAGGTGCTGCTTGCGCGCACCGACATGCCTGCCTGGCTTGCGCCTTTGGCCAGCGCCGGCACCACGGCTTGCGTGCTGGCCGAGCGCAGCGTGTCGCGCGTTCTGGGCGGTTCTTGCCAGGTTCCCCTGGCCGCCTATGCGCAAATCCAGGAGCAGGAACTGCATTTGCAGGCCCTGGTGGCCGAACCCGATGGTTCCCGCATCATTCGCGCCCAGGCCCGCGGTTCGTCCGATTCGGCCGAGCAGCTTGGCGAAAGCGTGGCCAAAGAACTCCTGGGCAAGGGGGCCCAGGCCGTTCTGGCCAAGCTCGGCACGGCCGGCCCCTCGGCGACGTAAGGCGGCAGGTGCTCCGGCCCGCCACTCCCCTGGTTGTGCTGACCCGGCCGCAAGGCCGCAATCAGCCCCTGGCGGCTCGTTTGCGGGAGTCGGGGCTCGAGGCGCTGGAGCTGCCGGCCCTGGCGGTCAGTCCATTGCCCGTCGACGCGTCGCGGTTTCCGTTGCCTCAGCATTACGACCTCATCGTGTTCGTCAGCGCCAATGCAGCTCTTTTTTATCTCGAGCAGCTTGCCGCGCGGGGCTGCGCCGAATGGCCGGCCTCCACCGTGGCCGCCACGGTGGGCGAAGCCAGCGCCAGGCCTTTGCGAGAGGCGGGCTTCATCCCTTCCGGATGCATCGTGCATCCGGCCGCCGATACGCCTCAGGACTCCGAAGCGCTGTGGCGGCTGCTCGAGCCAAGGCTTGGCGCGCTCCGGCGCGTGGCCATCGTGCGGGGAGAAAGCGGGCGGGAGTGGTTGGGCGAATGCCTGGAGCGCGCGGGAGCGCGGGTGCATCGCTACGCCATATACCGGCGCTGTCCATCCGAATGGACGGATGGACAGCGCCAGACTTTGGCCGCTGGCCTGGCGCCGGGCCGTGTCGTAGTCGGTCTTTTCACCAGTTCGGAAAGCGTCGATGCGTTTTACCAGAACCTGTCGGCGCCGGGGCTGCAAACGTTTTGGCGAGATGCGCGTTTCGTCGTGATCCATGAACGTATTGCGCGGCATTTGCAGGCGCTGCTTCGAACGGTGCCGGGCAAAAATCCGGCGTCAATGGTAAAAATATGCCCACCGGCGGATGAAACTATTTTTCAGGCCGTCGTATCACTTGCTTTCCTATAAGCCAGCGTCAAGGATTACAATCTCGTCATGACTGAACCTAACACCGAGATCCAGTCGGCCGACAGCGCGGCCGCGACAACATCCAGACCGGCCGCCAATTCGGCCAAATCCGCATCCTCGTCGGCGGCGGCACGCGCCAAGCGCCGTCCTGCCCTGGGCATTGCGTTCGTGGTGGTCTTGCTCATCGCCATCGCGCTTGCCGCGGGGCTCTGGTACCAGCACAAAATGTTCCACCAGTCCCAGGCAGCCTTGCTCGACCAGGTGCAAAGCAGCTCGGCGGCGGCGCGGCAGGCGGCAAGCCAGGCCCAGCAGGCCCTGTCGCTGGCGCAAGAGCAGGGCGCCCATATCAATGCCTTGCAGGTTGCCCTGAACGACTCCCGCGATCAGGTCGCCAGCCTCGACCAGGCTTTCCAACTGCTTACCGACAAGGGCTCCGACCTGCTGCTCATCAACGATGTCGACCATCTGGTGCAGGTTGCGCATCAGCAGCTCATTCTTGGCGGCAACGTGGGCAACGCCATCATTGCACTCGAAACCGCGCAGGCGCAGCTGGCGCGGGCAAGCCGCCCCAGCCTGGCGGGCTTGCAGCAAGCCATCAACGGCGACCTGGATCGCCTGCGGGCGGTGTCAACCATCGACGTCGCGCAGATGTCGTCGCGGCTGGACGAGCTCGGCTCGCTCATCGGCAGCGCGCCGCTGCTCATTCCCGACGACGCGGCGCCCAAGGTCGACACGACCGAGCGCGACGCGGCGCTTGCCGGGCAGGAATTGGCGGCCCGCGCGCCGATCGATCCCAATGCTTCGTGGTGGCGCAAAGGCCTGCACCGGGTTGGGCAATGGGCGGACGAGGCCTGGGTCATGGTGCGCCAGGATCTGGGCGGCCTGATCAGCGTCCGGCGCGTCGAGAACTCCTCCGCCTTGCTGATGTCGCCGGATCAGGCGGGGCAACTGCGTGAAAACCTGCGCTTGCGCATCATGACCGCGCAACTGGCGCTCATGATGCATCAGCCTGCCGTGTGGAAGTCCGAAACCGGCGTGCTGGTTCAAGCCCTCAAGACGCATTACGATACGACCGCCTCCGATACCCGGCGCGCCCAGAAATTGGCCGACCAATTGGCCGATACCGATATCGCCGTCAAATTGCCGACGGTCAGCAACAGCATGCAGGCTCTGGACACCTTGCGCGCGGCCAATGCCAAGGCCGACGAACAGGCCGACAGCCCGTCTTCGGTGGATGGCCAGCCCGAGGGCCAGTCCGGCCAGGGCGCTACCGGCCAGGACCCCAGCGCGGCTCCCGCCGCCGCGGCGCCGGCGGCCGCTCCCGCGGCTGTTCCGCCCGTCCAGTCTGCCCCGTCACAGGAATAAACAATGAGGACATGGTTCTGGACTCTGCTGGTATTGGTCGTGGCGGTAGCCCTGGGCGTGGTGCTGCGCGAACATGGCGGCAACGTGCTCATCATTGCTCAGCCCTGGCGCATCGAGCTTTCCCTGGCACTGGCGGTATTGCTGGTGCTGGCCGCCTTCATCGTGCTGTACGTAGTGCTGCGCGTCATCGCCTGGGTCACTTCGGGGCCCGAGCGCTTCCGTTCGTGGCGCGGGCTGCGCGCCAAAAGACGCGATCACGAATTGCTTGAAAACGGCTGGATCAACGTGCTGGAAGGCCGCTACCCGCAGGCCGAGCAAGAATTGGCCAAATTACTCGACAGAACCCGCACGCCCAGCACCAAGGTGCTTGCCGGGCTGGCCAAGGCCAGGGCGGCCCACCATCTGGGCGAGTTCGCGCGTCGCGACGAAGCCCTGGAAGTTGCGCGCGAAACCGCTGGCAGTGAACCGCGGCTCAAGGAAGCCGCCGCCACCGCCGCCGCCGAAATGTACCTCGACCAGAACCGGCCGCAAGACGCGCTGGAGCTTTTGCAACCCTTGCACAATGCCAGCTCCCGGCATCTGAACGCCACCCGCTTGCTGTTGCGCGCCTATCGCCAGTTGCAGGATTACGGCCATGTATACGAGCTAACCCGGTTCTTGCAGCGCCGGGGCGCCATCGACAAATCCGAGGCCGTCCAGCTCATCGAGGTTTCCGCCGCGGCCCGCATACGGGCTGCGGGTCTGGATGGGTTCAAAAGCATTTGGGGCGATTTGCGCGCCGATGAAAAAGCCTTGCCCGACATAGCGCTGGCCGCGGCGGTATTGCACGAGGAGGCCGGTCAACATGAAGAGGCGGGCCGCATTCTCGAGGCCGCCCTGAACGTGAGGCTGGATGCCCGGCTGCTCAACGCGTATTCGCAATGCCCGCCCGAGCAGGTGGCCAGGCGCTTGAACAAGGCCGAAACCTGGCTCAAGTCGCATCCGAACGATTCTGCCTTGTTGGCCGCCTTGGGCAATTTGTGCCTCACCGGGCAGCTATGGGGGCTGGGCGAGCGCTATTTGCTGCGTAGCATGAAAATCCGCAGCGACGTGCGCATTCATGCATTGCTGGGCAATCTGTACGACAGGCTGGGCCGCAGCAACGACGCCATGAAGCATTGGCGGCTGGGGGCCAGTGTGGCGGGCGTGTTGCCGGTGCTGCCCGCAAGCACGGTGCTGCCCGCCGCCGATACGCGCGGCGACCCTACGCTTATCGACGTCGACGCCATGCCCGAGGCCGAGCCCATCGGTGTTTCGTCGGCCTCGCCCATAGCCGCCAGCGCCGCCGATTATCTCGGCACCGACGCCGACCTTTCCGAGCCGCTGCCCACCGAGGCGCCCAAAGACGACACCACGCCAGCCTCGATGGCCGGCGATGCCGACCTGGACGAATACTTCGACAGCGCGCCGATCCCGGGGGTCGACTTGTCGCAAACCTCCGACACCCCCCACGGCGGCCACGGCCGGAACTGAATACCTATTTATTAACTTTCCTCAAGGTTGACATAATGAGCTTGGATCGAGTGCCCGCCGGCAAAAAACTGCCCGATGAATTCAATGTAGTCATTGAAATCCCCATGAATTCCGACCCCGTCAAGTACGAAGTGGATAAAGAGTCGGGCGCGGTTTTCGTGGACCGCTTCATGCTGACCGCCATGCACTATCCGGCCAACTACGGCTATATTCCGCAAACCATTTCCGACGACGGCGACCCCGTCGACGTGCTGGTCCTGGCGCCGCTGCCGGTGCAGGTGGGCGTGGTGATCCGCTGCCGCGCCATCGGTGTGCTGCAGATGGACGACGAAGCCGGCGGCGACGCCAAGCTTCTGGCCGTGCCGGTCGAAAAGCTGTACCCCCCGTACCGCCATATCCAGAAGCCCGAGGACGTTCCGGCCGAAGAGCTGGCCCGCATCCAGCACTTTTTCGAGCACTACAAAGAGCTGGAAAAAGGCAAGTGGGTCAAGGTCAAAGGCTGGGAAGGCCCCGACGCCGCTCGCAAGGAAATCGTGGCCAGCGCCGAGCGCTACGCCAAGGCCGCCAAGTAGGAAACGCCACTCGGCGCGCAACCGGTAAAATCAATTTGGATTGCGGGCGAACCTTGCGAATATGCCTTCGCAAGGAGGCCGCCGAGGCAGTGGCAAAACAAAGATTTTTGTTGTTAAATCCAATCTCTAACTACACAAGGGGAGCTTTATGCGACTGAAGATCTTGATGCTGTTGGCTGTCGTGGGGTGCGTGGCCTTGGCTGGCTGCTCCAACACCGTTGCCGGCGCGGGCGAAGACATTTCCAACGCCGGCCACGCCATCACCAAATCGACTAAGTAATGGCTGCGGAATTGCCGCGATCAACACACGGTAATACTCGATAGCGAGTAGTACCCGAAAGCCTCCGGCATGAACTTGCGCATTTCAGCGCGTAGTTCATGCCGGAGGTTTTTTTTTGCCGCTGGGCCGCCCCAAGGCAAAAAGCGCCCCCTTGGGGGGCAGCAAACCGCGTTAGCGGTGCAGCGTGGGGGCTTCCTTTTCGCTGGGCCGCCCCAAGGCAAAAAGCGCTAGTCCCCGGCGCAAATTCGCCCAGCTCGGCATTTGCGAATTGTGGCCCTGGCGGCGGTGGGCCAAACTGCAAGCCTCGTAGCGTGGAATCATGGAGGCGGCGGTGCGCAAAGCTTACCCGGGACAGCGCGGTCAGGGCATGACCGAATACATCATCATCGTGGCCTTGGTAGCGGTCGCGGCCATCGCCGTCTATCAAACTTTTGGCCAGGTGGTGCGTTCGCAAACCGCCGCCATGGCCAAGGAACTTGCCGGCGAAGACGGCTCCGAGCAATCCCGCATGGCGCAGTCGGCCGCCGAGTCCGCGGCGGCTCAGGCTGCAGCCAAAAGCCTTAAATCCTTTACCGGCAATGCGGGAGCGGGGCAATGAAATACGCCTCGCGCATGTCTGGGGTTTGCCACAGGCAGCAGGGCCAGGCGCTGGTGCTGGGCATGCTGCTTGCCGGCGTAGCGGCCATAGCCTTGTTGCGCTACTTTTCCGTTGGCCAGGTGGTGGCCGCCAAGGCCCGGCAATTGCACGGCCTGGATGCGGCCGCATATAGCGCGGCATTGGTTCAGGCCCGTGCCCTGAACATGCTGTCCTACATCAATCGCGCCCAAGTGGGGCATCAAGTGGCCATGGCGCATCTGGTTACGCTGGGATCGTGGGCGAGCCTGGGCGGTACCGAGGCCCGCCAGCTCGGTACGGGCAATCCCCCCGCGTATCTCATTGCCATGCTGTTCGGCGCCGACCATGGCGCGGCCTATCTGGCGGCGAGCCCGGCAGCCGGCATGGAAAGCCTTGCGGCCACCCATGGCAGCCTGGCCAGCGCTTACGCGGCGCACGACCGCAGCGTGCACGATGTATTGGCCGCCGTCCAGAACGAAATCGTCGCCAGTGTGCCGCAGGCAAGGCTGGCGGCTGCCCGGGCCGTGCTGGGGCGGCACTACCCTGAATCCTCGAGTTTCGACCTCGCCATCAGCGATGATAATTGGGATGGGTATGTTCGGCGATATGGGGCGCGGCAAATGTTGAGGCCCTTTATTCTCGAAGCCGCAAATATGTATGGGTTTCTGCAGCCGCGCAACCGCACTGCAAGCAATCCATGGGATGTCCAGGCGCGCTGTCCCTGGCTGCGTCACGAACTGCGTCGGCGCGGCACCACCGAGCTCGATGCTTCGGGCCGCTGGCAGTCGCTGGACACGCAATCCTTCCATGCTTTGCGCTCCAATAAGTGGATAGGTTGCTACTATCGCGAATATCCCATGGGCTGGGGCTGGATTCCGCCCAGCCGGCAAGCCCTGGCCGGCGTCCCTCATGTCGACGACCCGCCCGAGAATTTCTCGGCCCAGGACTTTTGGCGCTGGGTG
The DNA here is from genome assembly GCA_040391725.1 of Eoetvoesiella caeni. Classification (GTDB taxonomy): domain Bacteria; phylum Pseudomonadota; class Gammaproteobacteria; order Burkholderiales; family Burkholderiaceae_B; genus Eoetvoesia; species Eoetvoesia caeni_A. The sequence goes on from JBEBXF010000033.1 coordinate 8,734, forward strand.
CAGCAGGCAACGCAATGGGACATCGTTTCCGGCGACGCCAATCCTCTGGCCAATTCCAAGGCAGTCGCTGGCCGTCCCGATTGGCCCGGGCGCGGGCTTGCCGACTATATCGACATCGGCGCCGAAGGCAATTCGGGCGAGGCGCTGCGGTTTGCCGTCATGTTGAAGCATCCAGGGCCGCAAGGGCTTACTGTTGTCACGCGCAGCGCGGCGGCTACATTTTTCGCCCGGCCAGAGGCACGGCAGGACGGGCGTCACGAGCTTCCCAATCTTTTCCACCCGTATTGGCAGGCCAGGCTCGATTCCAGCCTGTCGCCGGAACCCGGATCGGGGTGGCAGCATGAATAGCCCGGCAGACCGTTGTATTCGTCGCCTTGCCGTCGGGCGCTCGAATATTCATATCGCTGGTCACGGGCAGGGCGGCCAGGCTCTGCTGGAGGGGGCGGTGGTCATGCTGGCCCTGTTGTCGGTATGGGTGGCAAGCGCGTGGTTGCTGCGTTTCCAGGACATGGCGCTGCAAGCCTCCCATGCCAGCCGCTATGCTGCATTTTCCTTGGCCCGTCATCCGGATTATCGGCCGGTTGGCGCATTGCGCCAGTCGTTTTTCATGGGGCCCGGCCATCAGTGGCAGGACAGGCGCGGGCACGAACTATTAAGCGCTACGCGCAGCGAGATAACGCTACAGGTCATGCGCGATGTCCGGCTTTCCTCCAAGGCCCAGCCAGGCGGCGCCCATGCCGACGCCGAGCGCTTGAGGCGCGAATGGCTGCTTGAAGATGCGGGCATATTTTCAGCACAGGTTACGGCCGCGCCGCAGGCGGTGGCCGCGGCCGCTTCTTTGCCGAACGCGTCGTTTGGGGCCGGGTTGCGCCAGTTCGACGCCTATTATCCGCGGCTGGTTCGTCACACCGCCATTTTGTCGGGCGCGGGACACGCATCGAGCGACCGCGATACCCAGCTCAAGGTTGGGCAATCGGCCTTGGCATGGGGCGATGCGGCGGCTTCTTCCACCCTTGGCCGGCAAGTTGCCGCCACGGTAACTGCGGTGGACGGAGCATGGAAGCGGCCGGCGCCGGTATTCGATTGGCTTGGAGCCTGGCAAGGCATGGTTCCGGAACAGCATTTTTCTGTCGGCACAGGAGGGTTGCCATGAAGTCGCTTTCGGTATTCTGCCTGCATGCAGGGGCGTTGCTGATGGCATGCATGCCGGCGCGTGCCGATATCGGCGCGTTCCATGCGCTTGCCAGTGTGGATACGGCGCGCTTTCGCTGGGCCGAGCCGCAAGCCTCGCATGTGCATGGTGTTCCCGTTCATTGGCGCGAGTTTTCATCGTCCGCCGCCTTGTTTTCCACGGCGCAAAAGTTGGCCGAACATAGCGACAGCTTCCAACGGGTCATCGCCTATAACAAAAGCATCCTTCTTACGGGTATTCGCGCCGACTGGCATTGGCTTGCAGAAATCCAGCAGAGCGCCGGAGGCGCCCAGGGGCGGGTTTCGATACTGCAGGTTAATCCCCAAAAGCTCGAGCGTTTGCTGCAAGGCCCCGAGCAAGCCTTCCCGTGGCTCTCGAAGACCGCAAGGCTGCAGTTCAGCCAGGAGTCCTCGGTGAACGGGAGGCGGGTCGTGCAACAAGTATATGGCGCCTCGCTATCCACGGGCGATTTCACCGCCTATCTGCAGCGGCATTTGCGCCGCACTGGCTGGCAACACGAAGCGCAAATGGCCTGGTGGCCGGGCGCCGAAGTCTGGCGGCGAGCCTCGTCCAGCCTGCTTGTCGCCGCCATGCCCATGGAGCGCGGCAGCGCCGTGTTCCTGCAGCATATCGAATAACCGCCTACAGGAGACTGTCCGTGCGCCTTCCTGTGTTCAATCGTTCCATAGCCATGCTGCTGGTAGCCGTTGCGGCAGGCCTGTTCGCGGCATGGGCGGCTCGCCAGCACATACAAAACCGTATCCTGCAAATCGAGCACAACGCCAAGGTTCCCATGGCGCAGCGTGTGGTGGCGGCGTTCGACCTTCCGGCGGGCACCAGGCTCGATACCGAGCATCTGGCGGTTCGCCAGATTCCCGCGGCCCTGGTGTCCAGCGGCAGTATCGCCCCCGAGGGTTTTTCCAGTTTGGTGGGCCATACTCTGGTTGCACCTTTGCGCGCGGGCGATCCCATATTGCCGGTGCATACCGTACGCGCGCGCAGCACGCCGTTTTCAGACCAGCTCGGCAACGGCCGCCGAGCAATAACCATGCCTGTCGACGCCATCAATTCGGTCTCGGGGCTGCTCGAGCCGGGCGACCTCATCGATCTGTACGTATCGTTCGAGCATCAGCGCCGGCGTGTTACCGCGCCGCTTTTGCAAGGTGTGTTGGTGTTGGCGACCGGGGGCAGTACCCGGCCGGGCGGCGATGGGCCGGGATCCACGGCTGGGGCTTATTCCACCGTAACTCTGGACACCTCTCCCGAAGACGCGATCAAGCTGGTGGCGGCCAGGCAAAGCGGCACCATTACCGCCTTGCTGCGGCGTCCCGACGACCATCGCTCCGACCAGCGGGCGGTGCGCGGCGATCTCGCCAGCCTTATTGGGGTTGGCGCAGCCGCCTCCGCTATCGCGGAAAAGCCCAAGAGGGCGCCGGTCATTTACGGCAATCAGGCGGCCCGAAGCGTGCCGGCCCTGCGATCTTCCGGCGCGAGCCGCGCGGCGGCGCCCCCGCACAATGGCGTGTTCAACCTGCCTTATACCCCCGAGCTTGTCAGTGCGTGGCTTGGCGCCCAGAAAAGCATGCCGGGTTCGCCGGCATCCAGCCAGCAGTCTTCAGAACCGCCTGATCTTTTCGCGTTTGAGCCGTCGCGGGCATTGCTCGAGCCTGGTTATGCCTTCCGCGGTGAAGCTGCCGGATTCGATGAAGAGTAATGCGGCATGAACGCCTTTTCTTGCGCGGTGGCGTTTGGCATATGGGCATCTCTGGCATGGGTGTCTTCGGCCTGCGCGCGCCAGGAGGTTTTGCTTCGAATGCAGGTGGGTGAAGTCAAGGTGCTGGCGGTGCCCGATGTGGCGCGGGTCGCCGTGGGCGACGGTCATGTGCTCAATGCCGTCACCACGGAAGAAAAAGAGGTCATCGTGTTCGCGCGGCACGAAGGAGCCAGCGCGGTGCACATATGGTCGGCCAATGGCCAGCGCCACCGCTATCAGGTCGAGGTGGCCCCCGAGGGTTCCAGGCAAATACAGCACGAATTGCGTCAGGCTCTCGAGCGTATTCCCAACGTGCGTATTTCCACGGTGGGCGACAAACTGCTGGTCGAGGGCGACGATCTGACGGATGCCGATCGCGAGAGGGTCGCGGCATTAAGCAAGCGCTACCCGCAATTGCTCGACTTTACCAGCCAGGTGGGTTGGGATCACATGGTGCTTCTGGATGTCCAGGTGGTTGAAGTGCCGCGTTCCCAATTGCAGGAATGGGGAGTGCGCTGGGGCCGCGAAACCGACGGCGGGCTCAATGCGGGGCTGGCCTGGGATGCCGGCTCCAGAAAACTGGCGGATCGGCCTGGAGAATCCATCGTGCCTTTGCCTTATTCCGGCGCTGCCATAGCGGGCTATTTCGGCGTCAATGCGGTCTTGTCGGCGCGAATCGACGCGCTGGCGCAGACCGGAACCGCGGTGGTCCTGGCGCAGCCCCAGCTTTTGGCGCGTAGCGGGGCGACCGCCGAATTCCTGGCCGGAGGCGAAGTGCCTTATTCCGCCACCGACGCCAATGGAAACACGAATACTGTCTTCAAGCCTTATGGCGTATCGCTGCGCATTACGCCGCAAATCGAGCGCAATGGCGCGGTGCGTTCGCGCATCGAGGTTGAAGTCAGTTCCGTGGACAGTACCTTGTCCGTGCCCAATGGCCCGTCGCTCAAGACACGCCGTGCCTCGACCGAGTTCAATGTCCGTTCGGGCCAGACTTTGGTGCTGGCCGGCTTCCTGTCGCGCGAGGAGTCGCGCAATGTCAGCAAGCTGCCGGGCCTGGGCGATATTCCCATTTTGGGCGAGCTGTTCAAGTCCACCCGCTTTCAGCACAGTGAAACCGAGCTGGCCATTTTCGTGACCCCGATCGTGGTCGCTCCCGATCATCCCGATCTGATGCAGCGCATACGGCGTTCCAATGAAATCCTGCATACGACGTTCAAGGCGGACGAACTCATCAATGTTCCGGTGCGGGCTTCCGCTGCGTTGCCCGAGCCGTCCGGCAATGGTGCGTCGTCGGGCTGGAATCCGTATCGAGGCAAGGGGTCGCAGTGGAGGGAAGGCGCCGGCTTCGGCCGGGTCAACGGCAATCAGCGGCATTCGGGAGAATAAACCATGCTGGAGCTCGAATTGCGTTTCGAAGGCGGGGCCACGCGCGTGCAGGTCGTGGCGCTGCCTTGCGATATTGGACGCGCAACGCAAAGCCATCTGAGGTTTTCGGCATGGCGCGTCGCAAAACATCACGCCCGCCTCGAACAAGGCGAGGACGGTGTCTACATCGAAGATTTCGGGTCGCTGTCGGGCACCTGGGTCAATGGCGCACGCATTACCCGTTATGGGCCGTTGTGCCCTAGCGATGAAATCGTCATCGGGCCCTGCCTGATCTGCATCCGCGCGGGCTCGGGGGCCACGGCATTGCCTGTGCTGCCTGGCCCCGCGGTGCAGGAAGGCGATATACGGGGTTCTGCGGCCCGGCAATCCTCGTCGATCCTGGATGCCGGCCAAAGTTTACCATCGTGGAACTCGTCTCGTGAACACAGCGAGGCCGTTGCCGACTTGACCAGCGCGCCTGTGGCCGACGCCTTTTTGTTGCAGCACAGGCGCCGGCTGCATGCGGCCTTGCTCGAAGCGCTCGATCTGCGCCGCCGCGATATTGCCGGCATGAGCGATGCGGCGTTGCGTTCGGAAGCCACGGCGGCCTTATCCCACATTATCCGGGACGATCGTGAGCTGCCGGAGGGCGTCGATCGGCAGGGCTTGTTGCAGGAAGTCGTGGACGAGGCTGTGGGGCTGGGGCCGCTGGAACCGTTGCTGGACGACCCTGAAATCAGCGAAATCATGGTCAATCGCCACGATGAGATCTACGTCGAATCAGCCGGCCGGCTGCGGCGGCATCGCATGGCCTTCAGCAGCGAGCAGGCCGTGCTGGGTGTCATCGAACGCATTGTCTCGCCATTGGGACGCCGCATCGACGAAAGCTCGCCCATGGTGGACGCGCGGCTGCGCGACGGGTCGCGCGTCAACGCGGTGATTCCTCCGGTTGCGTTGCGCGGCGCAAGCCTGACCATACGCAAGTTTCCCCAGCGCCGGCTGCAAATGCAGGATTTACTGGGAGTGGGGGCGCTCAGCATACCGATGGGCGAATTCCTGCAAGCCTGTGTCGTACAGCGCAAGAACATGATTGTTTCGGGCGGCACAGGATCGGGCAAGACCACCTTGCTCAATATTCTTTCCAACTGCATACCCGCCGGCGAGCGCATCGTTACCATCGAAGATGCCGCCGAGTTGCGGCTGGCCCACCAGAATCTCGTCGCTCTGGAAGCCAGGCCGCCCAATCTGGAAGGGCGCGGCCGAATCGAGATCCGCGATCTGGTGCGCAATGCACTGCGCATGCGGCCAGACCGCATCGTCATCGGCGAGTGCCGCGGCGCTGAAACCTTCGACATGCTGAGCGCGATGAATACGGGCCACGAAGGGTCGTTGACCACGCTGCATGCCAATAGTCCACGCGATGCCCTGGCGCGGCTGGAAACCATGATACTGATGGCGGGCATGGATCTGCCCCTGCAGGCCGTGCGCGAGCATATTTCGGCAAGCATTCACATCCTGGTGCAGCAGGCGCGGCTGAGCGATGGCCGGCGCGTCGTCACCGCCATCGTCGAGATTACGGGCATGGAAAGCGGGCGCATCCAGACCCAGGAGCTGTTCCGGTATCGGGAGGGGCATGCGGAGCAGGCCCATGCGTTTTCGGGCTGCGGCGTCATGCCCGAGTGCTTTTCTCCCCAGGATCTTGCACGAGCCGGCTTGAGCGCGGAGCTGTTTTCGGGGCATTCCATATTGCACGAGGCCTCGGCGGTATTTCCGCCTTCGGCGCCTTCAGGCGCGATCGCCGGCTAAGGCCTGCTAACGCCTATTAAGGAGTCGAGAAGCCATGTTGCTGACAATCATGGCCATACTTGCGGTCGCCGTCTCGGTGTGTGCGGCCGCCTGGTTTGCCCAGGGTTGGGCCGCGCGGGCGTTCCAGAACTATCGTGCCGCATTTCAGCGCCAGGCGGTGGATCGCCTGAGCGAGTTTTTCCTGTTTCTGGATCCTTCCCAGTTGTGGGTGGCCAACCTGGCGGTTTGCGCGAGCCTGGCTGTATTTCTCTACATTGCAACGGGCACTGTCTGGCTGGCTCTC